>JAYUXE010000913.1:0-8179 GCA_043753165.1 Archangiaceae bacterium
GCGCCCGGGCCGACCACGTTGTAGACGCCTTTGCGTCCGTCTTTCAGCGCCTCGGCCATCGCGCGCGCGACGTCTTCCATGTGAATCAGCTGCACCATCGGGTCGAACCCGGCCAGCTTCCACGGGCGCTTGTTGCGCAGGTAGTTCGACGGCGCGTTCTTGATGGTCGGCCCGACGATGTGCACCGGGCGCAGCACGACGGTCTCGACGGCCGGGTGCCGCCAGAAGAACCCGTGCGCGAGCATGTCGACTTCGATGAGGTCGCGCACGCTGGGGAAGCGGCTCGCCGCCATCAGCGGGGCCTCTTCGGTGAGGAAGTTGCTGTTCTCGGGGTTGGGTCCGTAGACGTCGGCGCTCGAGAGGACGACGAGCTTCTTGACCCCGAAGCGCGCGGCGCAGTCGAGCACGCGCGTGGTGCCGAGCACGTTGAAGCTGTGGTGGTCTTCGGCGCTCATGCGGGGGTCGTGGATGATCCCCATGTGCACCACCGCCTTCACCTGGTTGCGGCGAAAGACGTCTTCGATCTTCTTCTTCCGCAGGTCGCCCTGCACCATCTCGACGTCTTTCGGCTTCCCGACGAACGGGCGGCGATCGATGCCGATGATCCGTTCTTCCTTGTGCAGCAGCTTCGTGAGGCAGCGCCCCAGGTTTCCGCTGATGCCCGTGAGCACCACCGCCGGCCGCGTGTCTTTCTTCTCGTTCACCAGAACACGTGCTTACGGGCCTTCACGCCCGCGTCGAGCATCGTCTGAATTCCCGCCCGCACGACCTTCACCTTCTTCTCGAGCTCGGCGTCTTCGTCATCCGCGCGGCCGGTGAAGAACAGCGGGTCGCCGAAGTAGAGGCGATAGCGCGTGGGCAATGGAATCGGCAGCCCCGTCGGCGTGATGGGAAACGACGGGAAGCCCAAGAGCCGCGCCACCGGCTTCAAGTCCATCATCGACGGCGCCTGCTCTTCGGCTCCGACGACCGCGACCGGCACGATCGGCGTGTTCGTCTCGAGCGCGAGCCGCATGAAGCCCAGCCCGAATTCCTGCAACTGGTACCGTTGCGCCCAGAGCTTGTTGAGCCCGCGCGTGCCTTCGGGAAACACGAGAATTGCCTCTTCGTTCTCGAGCAGGCGGCGGCAGTTCTCGGGTGTGCCGACGATCTGCCCGACGCGCGCCATGAAGGTGCTCACCCACGGCAACGTCGGCATCCACTTCTCGACCATCGCGCGCATCGAGCGCGGTGGGTCGCCTTCGAGCAGCATGGCGGCGCCAATCATCGCTCCGTCCATCGGCAGCTGACCCGAGTGGTTCGACACCAGCAGCACGCGCCCCTTCGGCACGTTGCGAATCCCGAAGGTCTCGACCCGGTGGTAGTGCTTGTACATCCAGATGATCGGAGCGACCGCCGACAGCGAGTAGTCCAGCGAGAACCCAAACGGGTCCACTCCGTACTCGTTCTCGGTTTTGCTCAAGGCCGCGATCTTCGCTTCGACTTCGCTGCCCATCATCGACGTCGTCCAGGACCTGAGGCCCCGCTTCAGCGTGTCGGTGATCACGGCCGCGCTTTCTACTTCAGGTGGTGCGCAACCGGGCCCCCAATCACCCCGACGGGTGGGCGTTCGCCCGTTGTATTGGTGTAACTTCGCGCGCGTCGTGTCTCGCATCCTCCCCCTCGCCCTCGCGATGTCTGCACTCGTCGCCTGCGGGGTCGACTTGCCCGACATTCCGGGCCGCGCCTGCGACGACACCCACCCCTGCCGTTCACCCCGCGAATGCATCGCCGGCTTCTGCACCGACCCCGGGGGCGGCGGCGGCGAGGGCGGCGGAACAGGGACGGGCGGCGGCTCGACCGGCGGCGGCACAGGCGGCGGCTCGACCGGCGGCGGAAAGGGCAGCGGCGGTGGCTCGGGCGGTGGCATGGCGACGCCTCCGCTGTGGAAGCAGGGCGTGCACGGCTTCTCGGGCCAGTCAGAGCTCGGCACGGCGACGGTCGAAATTGACGGCCTGCGCGGCAACAAGGTCGTGTCGACGGTGATGACCTCGAACGACTCGAATGATCGCGCGACCGCAAACCAGCAGGACGCCGGCAGCCTGCCCCGCACCGGCAACGGTCGCCTCCGCGGCAAGTTCCAGCTGCCCGCGCCGCTGAAGCTCACCGCCAACTCGACCTTCGTCTGGCTCGCCACCGCGGGCGGCAAACCGCTGATTCAGCTTTCCTTCAATTCCGCAGGTCAGCTCGTCGCCAGCTCGGGCGCCGGGATGATTGCCCCCGCGTCCCTCTCGAACAACATCACCTGGTCGAACGACGGCGGCGGCTTTCAGCCGAACACCGACTACCTCGTCGAGATTGCGTGGCAGCGCGGCAACTACCGCCGCATCTGGATCAACGGCGCGCAGGTCGCGCAGGCCACGAACCTCACCGGCGACGCGGGCCCGCTCGAGATTCCTGATCGCCTGCAGCTGGGCATCTACCGTTACGACGGCAGCGCCGACGCAGGCTGGTCGGTGACGCTGAGCGATTGGCAGCTCACCGACAACCCCTCGGTGGTACTCACCGACTGACCTTGGTGCTGGCCCTCGCACTTCTGCTTCTCGGCGCCGAGCCCCCGCTTCCCAGCGGAGTGCCCGCTGCGGTCAAGGGTCCCAACCCCTACTTGAGCCAGGCCAAAGAGCTCTACGAACGCCTCGACTTCGAGAAGTGTTTGAAGCGCCTGGGCCAGGCGCCCCAGTGGAAAAGCGACAGCGCCGAGCTGATCGAGATCGAGCTCTACGCCGGCATGTGCAGCTACAACCTGAACGAGCGCGGCGACGCCGAAGAACGCTTTCGCCTCGCGCTGCGCATGAACGCCGACGCCGAGCTGCCGCCGTACACCAGCCCGAAGCTCGTCGACTTCTTCCTCAACGTGAAACGGAAGATGCGGCCCACCCCGGCCCCGATGCCGAAGGAAGACCTCGACATGCCGCGCGAGCCACGCGTGCCGAAGGTCGAAAAGGAAGAAGAGCCTCCTTTGCCGGCGGTGGTGAAGCCGGTCGAGCCCGAGCCCGATGAGCCCCGCGTCGAGGCGCCCCCGAAGCTCGTCCCCGAGCCGCGGATGATCGGCCCCATTCTTCCTCCCACAGTCGAGAAGCCGAGCGCGCTGAAGCGAAGGGCCGCTCCGCTGGTGCTCACCGCCGTCGCCGTGGTCGCGGCGGGCGTCGGCGTCGGCCTCGGCCTCAACAGCCGTTCGCTCGAGAAGCAGGCCAACAACGCCCACTTCGAGTCCGACTTCTTCAAGCTCGGCGACGCCGCCCGCGCCCAGGCCTTCGGGGCCGATGTCTCGTACGGCATCGCAGGGGCCGCCGGCGTCGGCGCCCTCGTTGGCTGGCTCGTCACCAACGAATAGCCCGGCGGTAACTCAACGTTGGGCTCACAATGTTTGCACTGCAAACGGGGTCGGGGGTCATCAACCCACCTCGCCATGCACATTCGAACCTTCATCCTCACGCTGTCTCTCGCCCTTTCGGCTTGCAGTGCAAACCCCGGCAGCCCGGAAGATGCGGGGGCCGGAGGCGGAGGCGGGGGCGGGGGCGGCAGCGGTGGCTCGGCAGGCGGCGGCGCCGGAGGCTGCGGCCCCACCGTCGACCTCAAGAAAGATTCGCTGAACTGTGGCACCTGCGGCAACGTCTGCACCTTCCCCAACGCGACCGCGACCTGCAAAGCCGGCGTCTGCGCGGTGAAGGGCTGCCTCGAAGGCTTCCGCAACCTCGATGGCGAGCCGGCCAACGGCTGCGAGCTCGCGTGCTCGCCCATGGCGGTCACTACGAGTGGCAACCTCGACTTCAACCTGAACGTCATCCAGCTCAGCGGCCGCGTGACGATGGGCGGCCAGACGTTGCCGCCTGGGTCCCCCCGCGGGGTGCTGCGCTTCGACCTGTCGGGCTCCAAGCCTGTTTCCATCACCCTGCCCGCGTCGGGCGAGGCGACGTACGACACGAAGCTCTTCGCCGGCCAGTACCGGGTCTCCTTCGTCAGAGACGGTGTCGAGCAGCTGCTGCGCACGGGCGTCCTCGCGACCAACGGAGCGATCGACTTCGACCTCAGCGCGAGCGCCCTCGTCACCCCCATCAACCTCACCGGCACCGTCACCGGCAACACGCTGCCGCTGTCGGCCGGCCCGCGCGGCTTCGTTCGCTTCATCTCCAGCAAAGGCGTGACCGTCAGCGCCGCGCTGCCCGCCGCCGGGGCCGCGACCTATTCCGTGATGCTCATGCCCGGCGCCTACGACGTCGTCGTCGATGGCCCGGCCACCTGCCCGGCCGGCGCGGTGTTGCCCTGCCGCCGCTTCGTGAAGCACAAGGCGATGGCGCTGCTCACCTCGGGCAACCTCGACCTCGACCTCGCGATTCTTCAGGTCTCGGGGACGGTCACCGTGAACGGCGCCGCGATGGCAGCAGGCGTCGGTGAGCGCGGCGGGCTGCGGCTCGTCGACACCGTTGCCGATGAAGACGGCCCGCGGCTCGCGCTGGGCACCGCCGGGCCGGCACAGTGGTCGGCGCTCGTCTACCCGGGCACCTACGACGTGCAGTTGGAACGCACCAACTGCGCCGCCGCCGTCGGGCCGCTTCCCTGCCAGACGCGCACCGTGAAAAGGGCGGTGGCGCTCAATGCCAGCGGCGTTCTCGACGTCGACGTCGCGGTGCTCGACCTTGCCGGCCAGGTCACCGTGAACGGAACGATGGCGGCGCCCAGCCGCAACGGCGGCAACCGCGGCACGCTCTCGTTCATCGCAAAAGGCGAAGGCGGCCCCCGCGTGAACCTCGGCAGCACCGGCGCGGCGTCGTACGGCTTGAAGCTCTACAGCGGCACCTACGACCTCGTGCTCGAGAACACGAACGACTGCCCGGCCAGCGCGTTTCCCTGCGGTCAGAAGACGCTGAAGTCCGTCACCGTCAACGCGGCCGGCGTGCTCGATGTCGACGTCACGGTCGTGCGCGTCAGTGGAGACGTGACGGTGAACGGTGCGGCGATGGTGGCCGCTGCCGGGTCGCGCGGCACGCTGACGCTCGAAGGCGCCGAGGCCGTCTCGTCGGTGAAGCTCGGCAGCGCAGGCCCCGCGGTGTGGGCGGCGACGCTGCACCCGGGCGTCTACGAGGTCACGCTCGACAACTCCGAGACGTGCGCGACGGGTCCCCTTCCCTGCCAGCCCCGCACGCTCGAGACCGCGAAGGCCTTCACCGCCGATGGCGCGATGGGTTGGGACGTGCCGGTGGTGCAGCTGACTGGTGCGGTCACCTCGAACCACCTCGCGGTCACGGCAGCCTCGGCCAACGTTCGCGGCGAGCTCGTCTTCAAAGAAAAGTCGCTGGGCAAAGTCACCGCTTCGCTCGGCAGCACGGGCGCCGCGGCCTACGCGACGCGCCTCTACCCGGCGACGTACCAGGTGCTCTTCCACAACGACACCGACTGCCCCGCTTCGGACACGCAGCCGCTGCCGTGCCAGGGCGACGCGCAGCTCGAGGCCGCGGCCGCGCTCACCACCAGCGGAGCGAAGGACTGGAACCTCGACACGGTCACGCTCTCGGGCCAGGTGAGCGTGAACGGCGCCGCGATGCCGTCGAGCGCAGGCCAGAGCCGCGCCGAGCTTCGCTTCGCCACCTTCGCAAGCCCCCCGGCGACGCGTGAGCTCGGCCCAGCGGGCGCCGCGACGTACCAGATTCGACTCGTGCCCGGCCGCTACGACATCGGCATCGAGAACACCGCCAACTGCGGCCCGAGCCATGTGCTGCCCTGCCAGAAGCAGGTGCTCGTCGGCTGCGAAGCCCCTTAGCCAAAAGAGAGAAACGACATGAACAACGCGATGAAGACGGTGGTGGTGGCGGTGGTGCTGATGACAGCGGGCTGTGGCGGCGGCACCCCGAGCACGGGCTGGTGCAACGCGACCACCTGCGGCGGCTGCTGCAACGGCGAGGTCTGCGAAGGCGGAAGCGAAGCGTCGGCGTGCGGCACCAACGGCGCGGCGTGCCTGAACTGCACGTCGTGCAACGCGGGCGTCTGCGAGATGGGCGGCGTCGGAGGCGGCGTCGGAGGCGGCTCGGGCACGGGCGGTGGGTCGGCCGCCGGCGGAGGAATGGGCACGACGTGTGTCGTGCCACTCGTCGCGTGCGGCACCGAGTGCGTCGACCTGCGCAGCGACCCGAACCACTGCGGCACCTGCACCACCGTCTGCACCTCGGGCTGCGCGAACAGCGCGTGCTCGACGCTTCCCACCGACTGCACCGCCACGCCCTGCCCCACGCTTGGCTACTACTGCGACCTGGGCAGCAAGCAGTGCAAGCCCGGCTGCGTGCTCGACACCCAGTGCTCGGGCCCGCTGAACAAATGCGACACCGCGACCCGCACCTGCGGTTGCCAGGCGGGCAGCTGCGGCGCCACCCGCTACTGCACCGCGGCGCGTACCTGCGCCACCGGGTGCGAGCAAAACGGCCAGTGCTCGGGCCAGGCCAACACCTGCAACGCCACGACCCACGCGTGTGTCTGCAGCGCGAACAGCTGCCCCGTCAACAGCTTCTGCGGAGCCAACGGCGCCTGCGCCACCGGCTGCGGCTCGAACAACCAATGCACCGCCGCCAACGAGAACGTCTGCAACACCTCGAGCAACACCTGCCAGTGCAACCCAGGCTTCCACAAGTGCGGCACGGCATGCGTCTCGGACGCGTCGATCAACACCTGCGGCAACAGCTGTACGCCGTGCGCAGCAGCTCCGGCCCACGCCACCGCGGCGTGCAGCAGCGGCGCGTGCGGCTTCACGTGCGACGCCGGCTACTTCAAGATGGGCACCGGTTGCTTCCTGAAGGCCACCGTCAACGCGACGAGCAACTCGGGCTACGAAATCAACTGCGTCATCGACAGCGGCGGTGACACCCATTGCAGCACGTTCATCGTCGGCACCACCCCCGACCTGGTCACGCTCGCCGCCAGCTACAACGTGATGTGCGCGACGACGAAGAACGGGGCGGTGCTCTGCGCGGGCCGCGACAACTTCGGCGGTGAGCTCGGCCTCGGCCAGACGGTGCTCTCGTCGAACACCTTTCAACCGCTGGCCGGCATGCCCGCGTCGATGGTGAAGGTCGCCCACTCAGACAACCGCGGGTTCGCGCTCAGCGCAGCGGGCGAGCTCTTCCGCTGGGGCACCGGCTGGCAGACCAACGGCGGCTCGAACCCGTGGGCCGTGATGCCCGCGTACACGCCCATCGCCTGGGGCACCGGCATCAAGGACTTCGGCCTGGGCGAGCAGTACCTGTGCGCCATCACCACCGCCGCGCCCCAGCAGGTACGCTGCACAGGTGGCTACAGCAGTTCCAATGGCAGCTACCAGACGAAGTTCATCGACGCGCCAGCGGGGGTGACGCTCGAGAAGGTGGCCTTCGGCTACAGCCACGGCTGCGCGATCGACACCCTCGGCAAGGTCTACTGCTGGGGTCAGCCCTCTGCCGGCCAGCTTGGCTATTCGTCCACGTCTACCAGCGACCTGCCGATGGTCGCGGTGCCCAACTTCCCACCGGCGGGGAAGAAGGCGGTCGCGATCGCCGCCAACAGCTTCTTGAACTCGTGCGCGCTGCTGGATGACGGCCGGCTGTTCTGCTGGGGCCAGCTGGGCACCAACAACGTCTCGACCCCCACGCCCACCCACGTTCGCGTCGGCGAGACGTTCACCAACATCGGCAGCAACCGCGAAAAGATGTGCCCCAGCGGTGCGTTTGGCTGCTTCAACCCGTAGGCAAGAGTGCGGAAGAAAACCGGGCGGCGTCTTTCACGCCGCGGCTGGTGAACCAGGCATCGGCGGCCGACAGCGCAGCGACCTTCTCGTCTGGCGGCAGCAGCTGCGCCCGCACTCGCCGGGCGGCCGTTGCGTAGAGCGAGGCCCCCACCGCGTCGACCTGCTCTGCGCCGGTGGACAGCAGCGAGACCGCGCGCGCCGTCTGGCCTTCCTGCTGCGCCATCATGCCGTTCAGAATCGTCGCCAGCCCGCGGCTCCACGGCAGGCCTTCGCCTTCCAGCACCTTTACCGCTCTCTTCACCGGCTCGCGCTGCTTCGCCGCCATCGCCGACGTCGCGTCGAGCCAGGCGAAGAGCACGCGCGCGATCTGAATTCGCAAGAGCCCCGACTTCTTCACCGCCGACACGTCGGCCTCGAACAGCTGCCGGCTGT
>JAYUXE010000914.1:0-17458 GCA_043753165.1 Archangiaceae bacterium
AGACATCGGGTGACCGACGCGGTCATCCCTCGATTTGTCTGAGGGCGAACGGAAGGTTTCTAATTTGCGGCATCGATGAAGCGCGGACCCGCATCGCCAGGCCAGCGTTCCACGTGGAACAGCGAACCGAACCTACGCGCGTTGGAACACGACGACGCACCGCGGGTCGCCCGAAGCGGGCAGGGTGAAGCTCCGAACCGATGCGACCTTCACCCGATGCGCCTGTTCGAGCGCGGCCGTCGACCCCGGAGGCCGGGCGAGCATCGCGACCAGCCGTCCGTTCGGCGCCAGGTAGGGCAGGGCGAACGGCACCCACCGGTCGAGGTCCATCAGCGCGCGCGCAATCACCACTTCGGCGATCGGCAGCCTTTCGGTCGTAGGCGACCCGGCTGCGCGCACATGAACGCCCCGGGTTCGGTTGGCGAGCCCGAGCTTCGCGATGCTGTGCTTGATGAACGCGACCTTTTTATTCACCGTGTCCGCCATCGTCACCGACAGGCCGGAACTCGCCACCGCTAGCGGAATCCCCGGCAGTCCGGCACCAGCCCCCAGGTCCAACAGGGACGTAGCGCCAGCTACCTCAGGCAACACGGACAGCGAGTCGAGCAGGTGCTTCTCGACGACCTCCAACGGGGCCGTGATGGCGGTCAAGTTCACCCGCGCATTCCACTTCAAGAGCTCGTCAACCCACGTCTCGAGCGCGGTGAACACGTGGGTCCCCAGGTCGAGGCCCAGCTTTTCAGCCCCAGACCGGAAGGCCTCGGTCGCCGGCTTATCCACAGGTCACCCCGTCCAAACGCGCCCCGGTTTCATGGCCTTGCACGGATTTCAAAGTTTCAAACACGTTTTCCACACCCCTGTGTTTCACGTGGAACCCTCGCGGGTCGCGCGCAACCGCTTGAGATGAACCAGCAGAATGTCGATCGCCGCGGGTCCCAGCCCCGGCAGGCGCCGCGCCTGACCAACAGACGTCGGCTGTGCCCGGCTCAAACGTTCGCGGGCCTCGGACGACAGCCCGGCGATGTCGTCCCAGCGCAGCGCGTCAGGAATCTCCCATGCATCGAACCCGGTGGTCGCCCGGGCCAGACTTGCGTCCGCCATCGCGATGTAGCCCGCGTACTTCACCTCGATTTCGACCTCGTCCTGGACGCGCTGCGGCAAGGGGGGCCGCGTGGGGTCCTGCGCCACAAGGCTGTCGTACGTGACCTCGGGGCGTTTCAGCAGCGACAGCAACCTCACCTTCTCGAGCCGTGCAATTTCCCCCGCGACCGCCGCCGTCCAGCCCGCGACCTCGGCTCGAACCGCGTCGGGCACCAGGCCGACCCGGTGGCCATGGGCGCTGAGCCGCTGGGGCGCGTTGCCTTCCCGCAACTTCAGCCGGTGCTCGCTGCGCGAGGTGAACATGCGGAAGGGCTCGTCGACCCCGTGGGTGATGAGCTCGTCGAGAAGAACCGCTCCGTGGGCTTCGTGTCGGCCGAGGACCAGCGCCGGCGCCTTTTGCACCTGCAGCCCCGCGTTGATGCCCGCGAACAGGCCTTGAAACGCCGCCTCTTCGTAGCCAGACGTGCCGTTCAGCTGGCCCGCGAAGAAGAGGCCCCCGACCCGCTTCGTCTCGAGCGTGGCTTTCAGCTGCGTCGGCGGAGCGAAGTCGTACTCGACCGCGTATCCGAACCGTTCGACCTCGACGCCCTCGAGCCCGGGGATGGTGCGAAGGAAGGCGAGCTGGACGTCGGCTGGAAGGCTGGTCGACAGCCCGGCCGGGTAGACGAGCGGTGAGGTCGGCCCTTCCGGTTCGAGGAAGACGGTGTGCCGGGCTTTGTGCGCGAACCGGACCACCTTGTCTTCGACGCTCGGGCAGTAGCGCGGCCCGCGGCCGACGATGTCGCCCCGGTACAGCGGCGAGAGGTGAAGGTTCTGCCGGAGCACGTCGTGCGTCGCCGCCTGGGTGTGGGTCACCCAGCAATCGACCAGGGGTTGCAGCGGGAAGGGTGAAGGCGGGGTGCGCAGCGAAATCGGCCGGGGCGCGGGGTCCGACGGCTGGCGCTCGCATCGATCGAAATCGATTGAAGCCCGCTTGAGGCGCGCCGGGGTGCCCGTCTTGAAGCGGCCGAGCTCGAAGCCGAGCGTGCGAAGGCAGTCCGAGAGTCCGACCGCAGCAGCGTCGCCCAACCGCCCCCCAACCTCTTTCGCCGTGCCCAGGTGCATCAGCGCCTGCAGGAAGGTGCCAGTGGTGACGACCACTGCCGCCGCCTGCAGCTTCTGGCCATTGGCGAGCGCGACGCCCCGCACCCGGCCCTGTTCCACGTGGAGCATTTTCACTTCGCCTTCGACCACCGTGAGCTTCGGCTCTGCTGCGAGCGTCGCCTGCATCGCCTTCGCGTACGCCTCGCGGTCGCACAGCACACGGGTCGCGCGCACGGCGGGGCCCTTCGAGGCATTCAGCGTCACGAAGTGCGTGCCCGCCTGGTCGGCGGCGCGCGCCATCTGGCCACCCAACGCATCGAGCTCGCGAACGAGATGGCCTTTGGCCGTGCCGCCGATCGCCGGGTTGCAGCTCATCACCGCGGCACGGTCTGCGCGCAGCGTGACTCCGGCCGTGCGCAGCCCCATCCGCGCGCAGGCCAGGGCCGCTTCGCAGCCCGCGTGCCCCAGACCGATGACGATGACGTCGAACGACTCCACGTCCTTCGTCTATCGCAGTTTCCGAAAGGAGAAGAGGGCCCGTCGGCTGCCGGCGGTTCGTGGACTTTACTTGCCGAGACAGAACCGGCGAAAGACGGCGTCGATGAGCTCGACGCGCGCATCCTCGCCCGTAATTTCGCCCAGGGCCTTCAAGGCAATTCCAACTTCGCCCGCGACGACCTCGAGCGTGCTGACCCGATGGGCGGTGAGCGCGCGCTCGACCGCCTCGACCGCCCGGTCGATGGCTTCGAGGTGGCGCGCCGAAGACAACGCCACCGCCTCGGCGCGCCGGTAGCCCAGCACTTCGAGAATCGTCGCGCGCAGCCGCTCGACGCCGGCTCCTGATTGTCCGCTGACCGACAGCCCCGAGGCCGGACCCGCGAGGTCCGACTTGCCGACGACATCGAGCCGCGGCGCCACCCCTGCCTGCCACTTCGCGACCTCGTCGGCCGGCGCGTCCGGCGGAAGCAGCAGCACCGCGAGGTCCGCCGACTTCAATGCCAGCCGCGTGCGCTCGATGCCGCGCGCTTCCAACCGTTCGGGCGCATCGCGCAGCCCCGCCGTGTCGACCAACGTCACCTGCAACCCTTCCCATTCGAGCACGGCTTCCAACGCGTCGCGGGTCGTCCCCGGCGCTTCATCCACCAGCGCACGGTCGGCCCCGACGAGCCGATTGAACAGCGTCGACTTCCCCGCATTCACCGGGCCGTACAACACGACGTGCGCGCCGCGACGAACCAACCCGCCCCGGAGGCCCTGGTCGCGCAGTGCCCGCAACCCTTCGAGCGAGACTTCCAGCCGCTGGGCTGCATCGCTTTCCGCACCTTCCGCGTCTTCCGGAAAATCGAGCGCGGCCTCGAGGTCTGCGTGCAGGTCGACCAACGGCCCACGCAGCGCCGAAAGTTTTTCCGACAACGCGCCCGCGAGCTGGGCCGCCGCCGCACGCACCGCCGCCTCGGAATCAGCCGCAATCAAGTCGGCGACGGCCTCCGCGCGCGCCAAATCCATTCGCCCATTCAGAAACGCGCGCTGGGTGAACTCACCCGGACGCGCGACGCGCACCCCGGCAACCTTCGTCACCGCCTCGAGCAACAACGCCAGCCCGCGCGGCGACCCGTGCGCGTGCAGCTCGACCACGTCTTCGCCGGTGAACGACGCCGGCGCCTGAAAGTAGAGGGCCAGCCCTTCATCGACCGTGAAGGGAAGAAAGTACGCGTGCCGTGGAACCGGAAAGGGTGGCAGCGCCGGAGCAACGACTCGCGCTGCGTCCAACGCCTTCGGCCCGCTGATTCGCAACACGCCGATGCCGCCGCGCGCAGGCCCCGTCGCAATTGCCGCGATGGTTGGCACCGGGCGCTACTCGTCGACGGACGAATCGCCGATGGTGCCGCGCGCCGCCTTCTCGACCGCTTCGCGATTCGCCGCGATGTACGCGTCGACTGCGGCGTCTTCGATGTCGAGGTCGCGCAGCACGCCCGGGTAGATGCCGCGGTAGCCGGTGGACTCGAGCCCACCCGGCTTCAGCGCGAAGCTGCTCTTCAACACCGCCGCGGCCCAGAGCTTGTCTTTCAACGACTTCGGTTTGCCCACGACCCTCAGTCTGCCTCTTCTTCGTCGTCCGGGTACACCGCCATCGCGTGCCGCTTCGGCATCGGGGTCGGCTTGTCGGGCACGAACGCGACCCGGCGGAAGTGCGCCTCACCCTCGACGCGCGCCTTCACGCCAGCGACGGGCTTGCTGGCCTGCAGCAGCCGCGCGCGGTCTTCGGCCGAGACCATCGCGACGGCGTAGACGCGACCCAGCTTCGCCGCTTTCTCGGCCAGTGACTTGCCGAGCGCAGACACTGCTTCGTCCGCAGCCACTTCGAGCTTCGACTCATCGACCTCGGCGGGCTTCGCCGGACGCGCGGGCGCCGCCGGCTTCTCGGACTTTGCGGGCCGGGCGCGAGGCGCGCTGGGCCTGGCGGCGACGGGAGCGGGTACGGCCGCAGCAGCAACAACAGGCGGCCGTGCGCCGCGCGGCTCGGGAAAACCGCCGACGCCCAGCTGCACCCATCGCCGTTCGGTGTTCGGCCGGTTGATGCACTTGTTCAAGAGGAACTGCAGCGAGTCGACGAGGAAGCTTTTCTTCCCCACCGTGATGCCTTGCGGCAATTCGCCGTCGAAGTGCATCGCCACTGCGAGGCTGCCATCGTCCGCATCTTTGAAATCCAATCGCGCCGGGTACTCCATCAGCGTGAGGATGTCCCCGAGCAGCTTCTCGACCTGCTGTTGCTTTTCCAAACGCAGCTCCTAAGCCTTGGTGACCGCAGTCAGCTTAGTGTCTTTTTTTTTCTCTTCACCGCGCGCCAGGTACCGCTTCAGCGCCGCCTGCTGGGCAATCGAGAGCAGGTTGTTGGTGAAGATGTAGAGGGCGAGGCCGGCGGGGTAGTTCATCATGATTGCCGTGAAAAAAATCGGCATGAACCAGGTCATGATTTTCGCCTGGGTCGCATCCATCATCTGCGGCTGCAGCCGCTGGGTGATGATCATCGTCACGCCAAGAGCGAGCGGCAGAATGTACGTCGGATCTTTGTAGGTCAGGTCCGTCCACACCGGGCCGAAGAAGGGCTCGCCGTACAGCTCGTAGCTGGTGCGAAGCGTGGTGAAGAGCGCCGCCCACACGGGCAGCTGCAGCAACAGGGGAAGGCAGCCACCCAGCGGGTTGACCTTCTGTTCCTGGTACATCTTCATCATCTCGACGTTCTGGCGTTCTTTGTCGTCGGGGAACTTCTTCTTCAGCTCTTCCATCTTCGGCTGCAGCTTCTTCATCGACTCGGCGCTGACCATCGCCTTGTGCGTCAGTGGCAGCAGCAGCACCTTCACGCCGACGGTGAGCAGGATGATGGCCACGCCCCAGTTGCCGGTGAGGTTGTGAAAGAGCTTCAACACCTTCAGCAGCACGTTGCAGATGACCGCCCACCAACCGAAGTCCACCGACTTCTCGAGCGCCGGCGTGTACGTCGCGACGATGTTCGGGGTGCCCGTGCCTGTGGCGGTGGGGCCCAGGGTCGAAGCGAGCACGTCGAAGTCCTTCGGGCCGAGGAAGCCGCCGAAGCTCAGCGTCGTCTTCTCGCCCGGAGCGACCGTAATCGGGAAGAATGCGTCCGCCAGGCGCGCCGTCGCAGTCGAGTGGAGCACGCAGCGGGCAGCCAGGGGCGCTCCGACGGGGAAGAAGGTCGCGAGGAAGTACTGCTGGTCGATGCCCGCGTAGTGCAGCGCGCCCTTGAATTCTTCGGGTGGATCATTCGACGGATTCTTGCGGTGCACGTCCTTGTCGAGGTGGCAGGTCGCGTTCGACTGGTTGCCGACGCCACCAAACATGCTGGGGGCGACTTCATGGGCCGGGTCGATGGCCCGCGCGGCATGCACCCCGAGCTCGGCCGACAGCGGCGACGTGCCCACGTTCTTCACCACCACCTGCATCCCCAGCTCGTAGCCGTCCTTCTGCCACGTGAACGTCTTCTCGATTTCCCACGGGCCTTCCGACGTCCGGAAGACGAGGCGGCCGTCGGCTTCTTCGATGACTTCGTAGCGGGCCGTGCCCTTCACCGGTGACGTGCCATTGATGCTCACCGCAAACGGCAGCGGGTGGCCGTCGACGGGCCTGGCCATGTTCATCTGCGGCGGCGTCTCGGCCGCGCCACCGAAGAGCTTCTTGTAGCCCTCGGCAATCGTCACTTCCTGCTGCTCGCGTTCCTTCTTGCCCTGCAGCACCGCGCTGGTGAGGCCGGCGCCTTCGGTCGAGAAGGTGTAGAGCGCAGAGGTGCGCGCGTATTTCAGCTCGCGCATCGGCAGCTCGGCCCGCGCGCCGCCGGCATCGCGACCACCCGTGTCCGGGGGCAGCAGCGCGGCCATCGTGGAGCCGCCATCGGCGCCGTCGAGCGCGACGGTCGTGCCGGCGTCCGCGGTCAGCGCGAGGAGCTCGGCGGCTTCGCGTTCTTTCGCGGCCTGCGGTTCCCACACCAGCTTCGAATAGACGAGGGTGAGGCCCAGCGAGAGGCCGACGGCGAGCAACAAGCGCTTCTGGTTATCCATGGGGAGTCCTTACCGAGCCCAATGCTTCGCGCGGCGGCGGGACGGGGTCGAGCCCGCCGGGATGAAACGGGTGACAGCGCAACAGCCGGCGCGCCGCGAGATAACCCCCGCGAAACGGACCATGCGTGGAAATCGCGTCGAGCGCGTACTTCGAGCACGACGGGTGAAACCGGCAGGCCGGAGGAAGCACGGGCGAAAGGAAGCGGCGGTAGAAACGAATCGGCAGCAGCAGCGCCTGCAGCAGCAAGAGCTCGGCGAGCGCAAACGCCCGCTTCAAGAAAAGCGCCTCACCAATTCGCCCGTCACACGCTCGAAGGCGCGCGTCATCGCAGCGAAGTCCGCCTGGGCGGCGGAATTTCTGGCAATCACCACGAGGTCTATTCCTTTGGGCATCAACGGCTGCCGCTTGCGGTACAGCTCTCGGAGGCGGCGGCGAATCTTGTTCCGCACCACCGAGTTTCCGACCTTGTTCGAAACCGTCAGGCCCAGTCGGGTCTTCCCGGTCGCGTTGGGCAGCACCAGGGCCAACAAGCAGTCGGCCGAGATTTTCTGCCCTTTGTCTTGCACCCGCAGGAACTCGCTGCGGCGCCGAAGCCGGGCTTCCTTCGTGAAGCGCTCGGCGGCGACGACCACTACTTCTGGTACGCCTTCACCACCAAACGCTTGCGGCCCTTCGCCATCCGCTTCTTGAGGACGCCGCGGCCTGCCTTGGTGGAGTTGCGCTTCCGAAACCCGTGCGCGCGGTTCCGTTTGATCTTCGAGGGCTGGTAAGTGGGCTTGCGCTTCACGGGTGAATTCCTTTGGAGGCAGACTGCAGAGGCAGCGGCCCTTAGCGGATGAAGGCCGCACTTTCAACGATCAGCGACGCCCTTTTTTCCGGCACCCGTTGTCTTGTGGGAATCTCCGCCTCCAAGCTGTGGAAAAGCCTGTGGAGAATGTTGAGAAGTGTGGGGACCCGAGCGCTGCATTGTGGAAAGCCGCCGGCCACAGGGTCCAATCGCGCGTTTTGCACGGAACGCACTTTCAGCAAAACCACCGCTGGGCGCGAAAGCGAAAGCAGGCCGACTTTCCGGCCCGCAATCCCCACACCCTGATGGATCACCAAAAGCGCTTTTGAGTTTCGCGGAGTTGACCAAAGTACTTGATCCCTCTTCTGCGCCGCAGGTATTGATGCCGCCCTTTTGATGCTTCATTGCCGCGGGGTTTGAAAACCAGACTGTGCGAATCCCGATTTCGAGGCCGGCATGACGTCAACCCCCCAGAACCTCTGGGACAATTTGCTCGAGACCCTGCGCGGCGAAGGCCATGCGTATGCGGCTTCGCAGCTTCGGGAATTGACGGCGCTCGGGTTTCAAAATGGTGAGCTGGTGCTGGGCGTCGGTGATCGGTTCTTTCGCGATTGGGTCGATGATCACTACTGCCAGATGATCAAAGAAACGGTGCTGCGCCTGACCGGCGTGACGCCGACGTTGCGGTACGAAATCATCGAACGGGCGCGCAGCCTCACCCCCAACGCACCCGCACCGGCAGTCAACCAGATCCGGGCGCCGGCGCGCCTCAACGAACGCTTCACCTTCGAGACGTACGTGGTGGCCGACTCGAACCAGTTGCCGGCCGCCGCGGCGATGGCCGTCTCGGACGCGCCGGGCAAGAACTACAACCCGCTGTTCATCTACGGCGGCACGGGCCTCGGCAAGACGCACCTGCTGCACGCGGTCGGAAACCGAATCCTCCAGAAGGACCCGAAGACCCGCATCGTCTACCTCTCGAGCGAAGAGTTCACGAACCAGTTCATCGAGAGCGTCCGCGATCACCGCATGACCGAGTTCCGAAAGAAGTTCCGGGACGAGTGCGACGTGCTGCTGATCGACGACATCCAGTTCCTGGGGAAGAAGCAGGAAACCCAGAACGAGTTCTTCTACACGTTCAACTCACTGCACCAGATGTCGAAGGCCATCGTCCTCACCTCCGACATGGTGCCCGCCGACATCCCCGGGCTCGAAGAACGCCTGCGCAGCCGCTTCACGATGGGCCTCATCACCGACGTTCAAGAGCCGAACTTCGAGATGCGGGTCGCGATTCTGAAGAAGAAGGCGGCGTCCGACGGGTTCAACCTGCCCGACAACGTCGCCCACTTCATCGCCCGCCATGTCGTTCGCAACGTGCGAGAGCTCGAAGGCGCGTTGATCAAAATTTCCGCGGTGCACTCCCTGACCGGGCAGGCAATTACCGAAGAGTTCGCAGGCCAGGTGCTCAAAGACATTCTTCCTGCGCAGAAGAACCTCGATGCCGACGCGATTCAGGGCGAGGTCGCGCGCTTCTTCAAGGTCCCGCTGGCCGAGCTCAAGGGCGAGCGCCGCACCAAGAACATCGCGTTCGCGCGGCAGGTGGCGATGTACCTGCTGCGCACGCTCACGCACGCGTCCTTCCCTTCGATTGGCAACAGCTTCAACAAAGACCATTCGACGGTGATGTCGTCGGTGCGGAAAATCGAAGCCCAGCGCGAGGTCGACGAACAGCTGCGCCACCAGCTGTCCGAGCTCACCGCCCGCCTCGGCGTCGTCTAGCGCCCTCCCGAAGGGTTGCCCTACTTCAGCGGCGGAATCTCGGTCAGCTCGAGCTTGAACACCAAGTTCTGACCCGGCCGCACCTGCACCGACAGCCCGCGCTTCACCTTGTCTGCGCCGACGACCGTCAGCAGGTGCGTGCCGGGCGGCAGCGGCACATTGAACAGCGGCGACGTGCCCAGCACCTTGTTGCCGCGCGAGATGGTCGCGTCGGGAAAGATGGCCAGCGTCACAGTGCCCGACTTCGCGCCCACTTTCGGGCCGGGGTCCTTCACCTCGACCGGGTTCGCCCTGGGCGAGCCATTCTGAATCGGTCGCGGCACGTCGACGGCTTCCTCGGGGCCCGGGCCTCCCCCGAAGCCAGGCGGGGGTTTGATGGGCGTCGCGTCGCCCGGCTTCACGCCGTTGGGCAGCTCGACCACGCCTTCGATGGGCGGCGCTTCGGTGTTGAGCAGGTACTTGTAGATGATGAACCCGCCCGCGAGCGTCAGCACCGCAATCACCGCGAGCGCGATGTTGCCGCCGGTGTGGCTCTCGTCGTCCGCGGGCGGCTCCAGCCCTTCGGGGTTCGTCTTGGGGACCCGGCCTGCGGCCTTCGATGCCGGCACCGCATTCCCGTCGGGCCCCGTCAGCAGCGCGATCGCCACGGCCTGCTCGGCGACCTTCGCCTCGAGCTCGTCATGGGTCGCGCGCCGCTTCGGCGGCACGTGCGTCGCCCGCTTCCGCTTCTCTTTTTCCTTCTGCACCGCGGGCGCCGGGAAGCTCAGCCCCGCGTCTTCCCTCAGCAGGCTCACCGCGTTCATCACCGCCGACTTTTCCATCTCGCCGCCGGCCGACTCGAGCAGCGCCTGCGTGGCGGCGACCTTCTCTTCGAACATCTCGGCCATGAAGGTGGCGCGTTGATCCTGATCAAACAGCAGGTCGGGGCAGGCCAGCTGCATCGCCCGCGCGAAGTCCTTCGAGGTGGGAAACCGGTCTGACCTTTCACGCGCCAGTGCACGCAGCGCGATGTCCGACAGCGGCTGCGGAATCACCGGGACGATGTCGATGGGGTGCGGAATCGGGGCCGAGAGAATCTGTTTCATCTCGTCGATTTCCGTGTCGCCCGAGAAGAGCCGGCGCCCGGTAATCATTTCCCACAGCACCACGCCCAGCGAGAACACGTCGCTGCGCCCGTCGAGCAGCTCGCCCCGCACCTGTTCCGGTGACATGTACCCGGTGGTGCCCTTCACCGTGCCCACGTTCGTGCGCCCCAGGCTGCCGCGCGCCTTGGCGATGCCGAAGTCGAGCAGCTTCACCACCCCCGAGTACGTCAGCATCACGTTCTTCTGGGCGACGTCGCGGTGAATGACGGGAAACGACTTGCCCGCAGGGTCCGTGAACGTGTGCGCGTAGTGCAGTGCCATCGCGACGTCGTGCACCACCGACGCCGACAGCCCAATCGGCAGCACCGCACGCTTCTTCGCGCATGCGCTCGTCACCTGGTTCAGGTTCTGCCCGGCGATGAATTCCATCGCGAGAAACAGGCCTTCGCCGTCTTCGCCGAGGTCGAACACCTGCCCGATGTTCTGGTGGTTGAACGCGGCGGTGATTCGCGCCTCATCGAGGAACATCTTCAGGAACTGCTCGTTGTCCTTCGCATCCGGAAGAATGCGTTTGACGACGACGTACTTGCGAAAGCCGCCCGGGCCGGCGGTGTACCCGAGGAAAAGCTCTGCCATCCCGCCCGAGGTGAGCTGGGTCAAGATTTCGTATTTGCCGATTTTCATCCCCCGATAGAGCTCTTCCCCCATCGGCACACCGGCGATCGCCCGCGCCATAAGGTCGCGCAGCGTACCCGCAACCGCTGTGAATTGACTGTGGAGAGATTGCCCGGTTGTCCCCACCCGATGTGGGAACCGGGCGCAGAGAAGGTGGGGGTGTGTGCAGCGGTGGAATACCGAGGCGATTGTCCACACCCGCTGATCCACCAACCATTTGTGACTCGGTCGGTTTTGCGGTTCCCCACAACTTCTCGGGCACTGCTTCTACGACTGTTAAATATGACTCTTACACTCCAGTAGCCGACAGCAGAGTGACGAAGCTTGGTGGAGAGTCACGGTACGCAGGTGACGCCCACCCCTTCCGTCGCAGGGAAGAAACAGCAGCACGCTTCTGGCAACGGGTGGTGGACCTACACGAAAGGGTGACAGGATTTCGGCGGGCAGCGACGCAGGAGAGAGGCGAATGCGCGTTTGGGTTCTATGCGCAGTGGTGGTGCTCGCTGGCTGCCGTCAGCAGGAGCTTGGCAGCTCGATCGGAGCCCTGCGCGTCGCCCCCGCCCAGTTGAACTTCGGCGCCGTGTACACGGGCCGTGAATCGAAGGTCCTCACCTTCAAGTTGCTCAACGACGGCCGCGCGCGCCAGGCGCTGCAGTGGCAGGCACCGGACGCGCCGTTTCACGTCAGCCTGTTGCCCACCGAAGCTTCGCCAGGCGAGGTCGAGCTGGTCGTCAGCTTCGCTCCAGAGGCCGATGGCAAGTTCACCGGTGAGCTGCGGGTTGGGGCGGTGGACCAGGACCCGCTGCTCGTGCTTGCGCTGCTCGGCGAGGCCCGCCCTGTTCCCGCCTGCACTTCCACCACCGAATGCACCGAGTCGGTGTTCGACCTGGTCACGAAGAAATGCGTCGAGGGGCCGTCTGCGGATGGCACCCGCTGCGGCGGCAATGCATGCCTCGTCAATTCGACCTGCCAGACGGGCCGCTGCATCGGCGCCGAAGTCGACTGCAACGACGCCAACCTCTGCACCGTCGACACCTGCAACGCGGTCATCGGCTGTGAGCACCTGCCCGCGCCGCCGTGTCCGGGCGATGGGAAGTGCCAGGTCGGCGTCTGTAAACCCGCCACGGGCTGCGGCACGGAAGACGCCGTCGACGGCACTGCCTGCGGCTCGACGCAGACCTGTGAAGCCGCCGACGTTTGCATCGCGGGTGCGTGCGTGCTGCGCGACCCTCCGGACGGCTACGTCTGCGCCGAGGCCTCGCCCTGCCAGCCCGAAGGCCTCTGCCAGGCCGACAAGTGCGTCCGTCCGCCGGCGACCGTGCTCAGCCCCGACTGGGTCTTCGATGCGACCCAGGCGGACGCGGGCTCAGGCATCGCTCCGCAGCTGCACGACATGATGCTCGAGCCCAACGGCGCGCTGTCGCTGTCGGGCTTCTTCCACGTGAAGCCGAAGCTGCGGGTCAACACGCCCGATGCCATCGACGCCAAAGCGGGCAGCGCGCGCCGGTGCATGCTGTGGAATGACCGAATGGTCTGCGCGGACTACCCGTCGCAAGTGAACGGCAAGGTCGCGATGCTCGACCTCGCCACGGGCGAGACGAAGTGGACCTTCGATTTACACACCGCGCGCCCCGATTTCTTCGCGCTCACCTCGTCGCTGTTCATGGCGCGCATGGCGGTGCAGGGCAGTGACCGCCTGGCCGCGCTGTTCGAGGCCTACCCGCGCGCGTCGGCCGATGGCACGTCGTGCCGCCTGTATTTTCTGGTCGTCCTCGACGCGAGCGGCAAGCTCGTCACCGCGCAGCAGCTCACCGACCCCGGGCTCTCGCAGTGCGACCACCCGCATCCCTACGGCTTCGGGGCCGATGCGCTGGGTGACCTCTTCGTCAGCTTCTCGCCGACCATCGCGATGCCTGCCCCACTCGTGCCAGGCACCCCGACCGTCGTGATGAGCTTCACGCGCGATGGCGTCTTCCGGTGGAAGTTCACCGACCCGGGCCTCGTCGGCGGCGAGCTCGCGGTCGCGCAGGGCCTGCTGTACCCCGAGAACGGCACCGTCGCGGTGCTCACTGCCAATGGCCAGCCTGCCTTCACGCTGGCCGAGCCCTTCGGCCGCGCAGTGGTGTCGAAGACGCGCACCATCGTCGCTCCCGTCGTGGGTGGTGCCCAGCTGCGCGGCTACGAATCCGGAACCAGCAGCGCGCGCTGGCAGCACCTGCTCGAAGCGGGTCAGACCTTCGGCAGTGACCAGCTGCGACTTGCCACCTGGGCCACTCGCAAAGGACCCACCACCGTCGCGCTCACCTTCACCCGCAAGGCCGGCAAGACGCAGCTGCACGGCATCGTCGCGCGCGATGGCAGCGAGGCCTTCACCTGTGACGTCGCGATGGGCGTCACCCGCAGCGAGCCGCTGATGTTCGAGGTCGCCAACGGAAAAATTGCGGTGATGGACGGCACGAATGCATGCGGCAAGTGCGACCCGCCGTTTGCCGGCAGCAGCGCGGCCTTCCGCACCATCGTGACGCCGCTGCTGTCGACGCCATCGTCCGAGCCGTGGATTGGGACGTTCGGCGGGGCAGGTCACGACCACCGCGAAGAGTCGGTGAACGGCCCGGGCGTCTCGCAGTAACAGGCTACAAATCTTCGAGGTCGAAGCGTGCCGCGCCGCCGGCTTCTTTCACGTCGACGCTGACGTTCTTCGGCACGCCATCGGAGGGCACCAGCTTCAACGTCTGTTTTCCGACGGGCAGCGTCGCCTTCAATGGCGTGAGGCCCAGGTCCTTGCCCGCGAAGAAAACGTGCACGGGCGGCTCGACCACCAGCGACACACTGCCGAGCAACGCGGGCGCTTCTTCCTTCGCTGGCGCAGCGACCCGCCGCACCGCTTTTGGCTCGGGCTTCTTCACGACCTTCGGCTCGACCTTCTTCACCGTCACCACCGGCATCGGCTCGGCCGCCTTCGGCGCTTCAGGCGGCGGCTTCAGTTCGGGCGAAGGGGCGGGCGCCGGCATTGGCTTCGCTTCGACGAGCAAGGGCTTCGCGGTCTCGACCGGGCGCACCTTCACTTTCACTTCGGGAACGGGGGCGGGGGCGGGCGGCGGCGCCCCCAAAGCGGCGTTGAACGGTGGCAGCTTCAGCGCAAACAATGTCAGGCCCAGCGCGACGACGGCCATCACCGCGCCGACCACCACGAACTTGCCGATGCCCGGCTTCGGAGGCAGCCCCGTCTTCGTCGGCCCGTCGCGCGTCTCGTCGATGAAGTCGCTTTCTTCGCGCGACGCATCGTCTTCTTCGTCGGCGCTCGTGTCGAACGGGCGCCCGATGGACGTCTTCATCCCCGAATCGGGCTCTTCGAGAATGTCGGCGAACGGGTCCATCAGGACGGCTGGGTTCGTGTTCGCGCTGCTCGTGTTGGTGTCGCTCGACAGGGTGCGCGAATCGACGACCGCCGCGAGGATGACGTTCGAGTGCCTGACCGCGGGCGGGGGCTCGGTGATGGGGCTGTGCATCGGCACCGCATCTGTCAGCGCGTCGACGCGTGACCGGTTCGTCCGAAGCTGGGCCACCATCGCGGCCGGCAATGACGTCGCGGGAATCGTCTTCCCGCCGTCGTCCTCGTCGTCGAAGTCTTCGGGCCCCGACACGGGCGGCTCGAAGTTCATCTCGGTGACTTCGCGAGCGGGAGGCGCCTGGTGCTGCACCGGGGCCCGCGTCACGCGCACGTCGACGCCCACCGGGTCTGTCGAAAGCTGCGGCCTCTCGCCCGACGCGCGCGGAGCGACCCCCGGCGGCCGCGGCGGCTTCCCCACCGGAATTGGCGTTGTCACCGCCGTCACGCGCCGCGGAGCGCTGAGCGACGGCATCACGGGTGGAACCGGAACCGAGGGCGTTGGCGGCGACACCGGACGGAAGGAAGGAATGGGAGGCACCGATTGCAGGCGGCTTGCTCCGACGGCGGCGAGCAGGCTGTCGATTTTGAGCTCGCCCGTGAGCTCCTGCCCGCCTTGCGCGTTCTCGATCACGTCGCGCGTCTGCTGCCGGCGCTCGTTGTAGAAACGCTGCACGAGCTCGCCCGATTGTTCTGCGTGCCACAGCGCACCCGGGCAGGCCTTCTCGATGGCGCGCGCGAACTCCAGCGACGTGCCGAAGCGTTGTTCTCGGTCTCTTGCCAGCGCCTTCAACGTCACCGCGTCGAGCGCGGGCGTGACGTCGGGGTTCAACCGCGACGGCGGCTGCACGTCTTCCCGCAGCGCCGCGAGCATTCCGTCTTCGGCGCTCTTGCCGTGAAAGAGGCGCATGCCGGTGAGGCACTCGTGCAGGACGACGCCGAGGGCGAAGATGTCGCTGCGCGGGTCCAGCGGCTCGCCACGAATCTGCTCGGGCGACATGTAGCCACTGGTGCCCTTCACCATGCCGATGGACGTCATCCCACCACGGCCGCCCAGGGCCTTGGCGATGCCGAAGTCGAGCAGCTTCGTGGTGCCGTCGTACGACACCATGATGTTCTTCTCGGCGACGTCGCGGTGAATCACGACCTGCTTGCGGCCGCGCGGGTCGATGAACGTATGCGCGTAGTGAAGCGCGAGAGCCGTGTCGCGAACCGACGCGAGCGTGAAGCCCAGCGGAATCGGTTCCTTCGCCTGGCGGCACGCGCGCGCCATCTCGACCAGGGTCGCGCCCTGCACGAATTCCATCGCGAGGAAGAGCGTGCCGTCGTCGGTGTCGAGGTCGAACACCTGCGCGATGTTCGGGTGGTTGAAGGCGGCGGTGGTGCGCGCCTCCTCGAGGAACATCTTCACGAACTCTTCTTCGCCGCGAATGTCGGGAAGAATCGATTTGAGGACGACGATTTTGCGGAAGCCCGCCAGCCCACGCTGGGTCGCGAGAAAAATCTCGCTCATACCGCCCGTCGATAAACGACAGAGCAGCTCGTACTTCCCCATGGTCCGACGATCGAACTCGGAGGTGGGCTTGACGAATGGCTGAACCGACACGGTTGGTATGGGAGTTTATACCTGTGCGGGCGACCTGCCGCCTTCCTCACCAACTGTTTACAAGGCCGTGTCGGCGGGTGTCGGCTGATCAGGGTTGGCTGAGCGCACTGCGAAACGCGCGGGCCCGTTCCATCGCGCGTTCGGGAGCGTCGGCGCGTACGACAAAATGTCCCATCTTCCGGTTCGGCCGCGCCTGGTGCTTGCCGTAGAGGAAGACGTCGACCACGTCAGGGAAGCGTTCCCACGCGGCGAGGTTCAACGCGCCCCCGCTGCGGCCCTGCGTGAGCCACACGTCGCCGAGCAAATTGCCCATGCACCACGCGCCAGGGTGAAGCTTCGGAGGCGTGAGTGGAACGCCGCCGAGAATTCGCGCCAGCGCATCGAATTGGCTCAGCGTGCACGCCTGCCGCGTCACGTGCCCCGAGTTGTGCGTGCGCGGCGCGAGCTCGTTCACGTAGAGCTGACGCGTGCCCGCGCGGCCGGTGCCCACGAAGAATTCGACCGTCAGCAGGCCTTCGACTTTCAGCGCGCGAGCAACTTCGAGCGCGATGGCCTTTGCTTCTTCTTCCAGCGCAGTCGGTACGCGCGCGGGCACGACGGTGAGGTCGAGGATGTGGTGGGTGTGAAGGTTTTCGAACACGGGGAAGCAGAGCTCGGCGCCGCGGGCATCGCGCGCGACGATGCACGAGAGCTCGGTGTGCAGCGTGAGCCGTTCTTCCAGCACCCAGCCGCCCTTCGCTTCCTTCGGCAAAGACGCGAGGTCCGCTTCGCCGTCGAGCCGGAACTGCCCTTTGCCGTCGTAGCCACCCAGGCTCGACTTCGCGATGCACGGAAAGCCGAACGCGCGGGCGGCCGCGACGACGTCTTCCCCTGCGACGACGGTCGCGTTCTTCACGTGTGGAAAGTGGTGGCGCGCGAGAAACGCTTTTTCTTCGGCGCGGTTCTGGCTGATGCGCAGCACGTCCAGCGAAGGAACCAGCTTCGCGGCGTGCGGCTGCAGCGGCGCGAAGGGAATGTTCTCGGAATCGAAGGTGACGACATCGCAGCGGCCGAACAGCGTCTGAAGCGCTTCGGGGTCGTCGTAGCCGGCGGTGCGAACGTGCGGCAGGCGGGCCAGCGCCGGCGACTCGACGTCGGGGTCCAACACCAACGGCTCGCAGCTCAGGTGCAGCAGCGACTCGCCCAGCATCGCGCCAAGCTGCCCGCCTCCGAGGATGCCAACCGTTCGCGCCTTCACCGACCAGGCTTGCCGCGTCGTCGGGGAACTGCGGCCGGGGTCGCGCGGGGCCGCGGAAGGGCAGCGGTCTCGCCGGTGGCTTCGGGCTGCAAATCGGCGGTCGACCGCAGCGCCTTTTGCGCATTCGCGGCGCGGTAGGCCT
>JAYUXE010000915.1:0-3527 GCA_043753165.1 Archangiaceae bacterium
TGCTACGCCGCGTTCGCCCGGCAGGGTTTGGCCGGGTGTGCCGATGTCGAACGCGAGACGTGCCTCGCGGGCTACGAAGCGGTGCGGCCCGCGTTCGAAGGCAAGCGCGTCTCGATCGCAGGCAGACGGCTCGAGGCGTGCGAAGCCCGAATGAAGAGCAGCAGCTGTCCTCCGACGTTTCCGCCTTCGTACCCGTCGATCGCCGCGCATCCCTTCTCTGACTGCGCCCTCACGACCGGCCTGCTCGACGGCAAAGTCCCCAGCGGCCAGACGTGCGCGAACGCCGTCGAGTGCGAGACCGGCAGCGTGTGCATCAAGCCGGGCGGCGTCTGCAACGGCACCTGCTCGAAGTGGCCGCAAGCCGGTGAGGCGTGCAGCTTCGGTTGCGCGCCCGGCCTCGTCTGCGACGACTCGATCGATCGCTGCGCCGCTGCGCGCACGACGGGCCAGGCCTGCACCAGCAGCCGCGAGTGCGAGCCCGAGCTCGTCTGCAATGGCACCTGCCGCGCGCGTTCGAAGGCCGGCGAGGCGTGTGTCTTCGACGCGAACCGGCTGTCGACCTGCGACCCGGGGCTCGCGTGTGACGTGACGCCGTTCGTAATGGGCGCGGTCGGAAGGTGCGTCGTCCCGCAGGCGTTGAATGGCCGCTGCCAGTTCCACTGGTCGTGCGCGTCGGGCCTCGTCTGCTCGGATCTCGACCTCAGCGGCTTCCCGAACACCACGCCTTCACCCGGGTTCTGCCGCCCACCTGGCGAGCCGGGAACCAATTGCCCGGCGACGACGTACCAAACATTCGTGGGCGACCAGTGTGGTTCGGGCACCGAGTGCAGCAACGACGTTCGCAAATGCAAGGCGCTGCCGAAGAAGGGCGAGGCCTGCACGCCGTCGACGCAGTCGTGCGCGGGCGTCGGCGTCTATTGCAAGCCCAGCGGCTCGGGGGACACGGGGCTCTGCACCGGCCCTGCGGGTAAGGGCGACCGCTGCGCGTTCGAGATCGATGCGACCCGCCGTGTGTCCATTCCGTGCGCGACGGGCTACTGCGACACCGTCAACACGTTCAGCTGTCAGCCGCCCGTTCGCGCGATTGGCAGCCTCTGCGAACAAGACGGCGAGTGTCAGTCGAACCGCTGCGCTGTGCAGCAAGATCGATCGCTGCGCTGTGCCCAGGCCTGCAACTAATCATCAGGGGGAAGCCGATGACCGTGACGTCGCAGCTCGAAGCCGTGACCGTGTACGCCAGTGGCGCCGTGTGCACCCGCCGCGCGAAGGTCGACGCGCCACCCGTACCGACGCGGCAGGTTCGCATCACGGGGCTGCCTCTTTCGCTTCGGGCCACTTCGTTGCGCGCGCGGATTCTGTCGGGCGCAGACGCGCTGCGCGTGCTCGACGTTCGCGCGGGCTTCGAGGTGCAGCTGGCCGAGGAAGTCGATGTGCCGGTGGAACAGAAGGCGCTCGAGAAAGCCGAAGCCGAGGTGTCGCGGCTCGAGCAGGTGCACGTGCGGTTGGTGCGGGAAACGCAAGAGTTCGCTGCGCTGCGGCCCGCGTTTCCGGCTCAGAAGAAAGGGGATGCGCCGCGCACGGCCCCGGTCGACGCGATGCTGGCGCTGGCCGACTTCGTCGATGCCGAGCTTGCGACGCGCAACGAACGGCTGCGGAAGCTCGAGCAGGAATTGACCGACGCGCGCAACGACGCGCAGCTGCGGCGGAACCGCCTTCACGAGGCCTCGACGGCGCATCGCACCGAGCGTGCGCGGCTGACCCGGAGCGCGGTCGTGATGCTCTCGGCCGAGTACACGCAGCCGCTGGAGCTCGCCGTCGAATACCAGGTGCCGGGCGCGCGCTGGGTGCCGGGCTACGCGCTGCGCCTCGACAAGTCGATGAACGGCGGGGCGCTGAAGATGCGGGCCTCGGTCGCGCAGCACACGGGCGAAGACTGGGTGAACGTCACGCTGTCGCTGTCGACCGCGCAGCTCGACCGCCGTACGGATCTGCCCGAGCTCAAGGCGATCAAGATTGGCCGCAGCCAGCCGGCTCCACCGCGGCCGGGTTGGCGCGAGCCTCCGCCTGGGCTCGATGGGCTCTTCGCCGGATACGACGAGGCAGTGGGTGGCCAGCCGCCGGTCGGCATGGCGCCGCCTCCTCCTCCTCCGCCGCAAGCCTTCGCGCCACGCGACATCGCCGAGTCCGCAGCGCCCATCGAAAAGGCGGCGAAGAAACGGCGGCAAGAGCAGCCGGGGTCGCCTCCGCCGGGAGCACCGCCGCGGGCTCCTGCGCCTCTTGCGATGCCGCGAAGGTCGATGATGGCGCCGGCGTCGATGGCGATGCCGGCGGCCGCTGCCAAAGGCGGAGGCGGCGTCTTCGGAGCGCTGGGCGGCATGGTCAGCCGCGGCGGGCCCACGGCGGACGCCGAGGCCGAAGAAGCGCCGATGGCGGACCTGTCGATGGACGACGAGGCAGGCGAGGCACCCTCAGGTGCGATGGCGATGCCGGCCGAGGCGCCCGAGCCCGAGCTCGTGCCCGACCACGCCTTGATGGACTACGACCGCCTGGTGATGCAGCCCGCGAACGACGGCAGCGGGCCGCGCGGGCGGCTGAAGCGCGGCTCTGAGTGGCAGTACGCGTTCGTCTCTTCCGTGTCGGTGCAGGTCGACATCGTCACTGCGGTGCTGGTGAAGGCGCAGCGCGAAGCGGGCGACGTCGAGTACCTGCCCATGCCCCACCACGCGTCGTCCGTGCGCGCGTCGGCGGCGGCGTTCGACTACCGCTTCGAGTGCGAGGCGAAGGTCGATGTGCCGTCCACGGGACGCTGGTCACTGGTGCCGGTGATGACCGCGCAGGTCGGGCTGAATGCCGGCTACACGTGCGTGCCTTCGGTCGAGCCGAAGGTGTACCGGGTGCTGAAGGTCGCGAACCGATCGCCGCACGCGCTGCTGCAGGGCCCGGTGGACGTGTCGGTGGGCGATGAGTTTCTGATGACGACGCAGCTGCCGACGATCGCGGCGGGAGGTGAAGAGGCGCGGCTGGGGCTGGGCGTCGAAGAAGCGCTGAAGGTCGCGCGGAAGACGCAATTCAAAGAGACGACGGGCGGGCTGCTGGGCGGGTCGACGGTGCTGCCGCACGAAATCGAGATCGAGGTCAGCAACCGGCTTCCGCACCCGGCGGCAATCGAGATCCGCGAAAGGGTTCCGGTGTCGCGAGACGACGACGTGAAGATCGAAGAGTCGTCGGTGAAGCCGCCGTGGGAGAAAGACGAGAAGGTTCGCGACGGGATCCAGACCGATGGGGCGCGCCGCTGGTTGGTGACGGTGGGCGCGGGCGAGAAGGCGACCGTGGTGGCGCAGTTCAACATCAAGATGCCTTCCGACAAGATGATCATCGGCGGCAACCGGAGGGTGTGATGACGCTGATTCCCCTGCCCGTCACGAAGGTCACCTGCATGGAAGATCGCGCCCAAATCGAACGGCGCGGCGATGCCGAGCTCGCGGCCGGCACGCACCAGGTCAAAGTGCATGACGTGTCACCGCTGG
>JAYUXE010000916.1:0-3526 GCA_043753165.1 Archangiaceae bacterium
GTGCGGTGCATCGTCTTCGCCGCGCGCGCGACCCCGAAGTCGATGAGCTTCACCTCGCCGCGGGTGCTGACGAGGATGTTGTGCGGGCTGACGTCGCGATGAATGAGGTTCAGCGGCAGGCCGTCGGCGCCGACCGCGTTGTGTGCGTAGTGCAGCGCCCGCGCGGCGTCGGCGACGACTCGCGCTGCGAGCTCGGGCGCCATGAACTCGCCCTGGCGTTCGTGCTCGAGGCTGATGGTCATCAGGTCGAAGCCCGGCACGTATTCCATCGCCAGGTAGTAGGCGCCGTTGTCCTGCCCGAGGTCGAAGATGCGCGCGATGCCCGGGTGGCTCAGCTGCGCGAGCAGCGACGCCTCGTCGAGGAACATCCGCACGAACTCGGCGCTGGCGCACAGGTGTGAGTGCGGCCGCTTGATGACGCAAACGCCGTTCGGCCCGCGCGCGAGGAAGACGTCGGCCATTCCTCCCGCCCCGATTCGCCTGTCGAGGACGTAGGGCCCCAGCATCTCTGCCATGTGCCCCGCGGCTTTAGCACTTTTCGTCGTGCGGTCCTGCAGGGCGATGCTAAACGCGCGCGGTCTTGAACAGCGCCCTCGTCATCATCCCGACGTACAACGAGGCTGAAAACCTCGGCCCCATCACGTCGGCAGTCTTGGCAGCAGAGTCGCGGGTCGACATCTTGATCGTCGACGACAACAGCCCCGACGGCACGGGCGGCCTGGCCGATGCGCTGGCGAAGAAAGAGCCGCGGGTGAGGGTGTTGCACCGCGAGAAGAAAGAAGGCCTGGGCAAGGCGTACCTGCACGCGTTTCGCTGGGCACTGGACGCGGGCTACCAGTTCATCATCGAGATGGACGCGGACTTCTCGCACGACCCGAAGTACCTGAAGGTGTTGCTCGACGAGGCAATAGGCGGCACCGACCTGGTGCTGGGCTCGCGGTACGTCGACGGCGGCGGCACGGTGAACTGGGGCCCGGCGCGCCGGGCAATCTCGCGGGGCGGCTCTCTGTACGCACGGTCGATTCTCGGGGTCGGCATTCGCGATCTCACCGGTGGGTTCAAGTGCTTCCGCCGCGCGGTGCTCGAGGCGATTGATCTCGGCGCGGTGAAGAGCACGGGCTACGCGTTTCAGATCGAGCTGACCTACCGCGCGCTGAAGGCCGGCTTCCGCATCAAGGAAATGCCGATCGTCTTCGAAGACCGCCGGGTCGGGCAGTCGAAGATGAGCCGGAAGATCTTCGTCGAAGCGCTGACGATGGTCTGGAAGCTCAAGCTGTCGGTGTGAGCATGCTGAACCAGCTCGCCCTCGCCCTGCCGGCGGTGTTCTTCGTCGTGGATCCGATTGGCGTCGTGCCGTTGTTCATCGCGATGACGGCGCACGACACGAAAGAGAAGGCGCGGTCGATGGCGCTGCGGGCGAGCCTTACCGGCGGGCTGCTGCTGATCGTCTTCGCGCTCTTCGGGGCCGCGATCTTCAAGCTCTTCGGGGTCACCCTGCCCGCCTTTCGCGTCGCGGGCGGAATGCTGCTGATGCTGACGGCGCTCGACATGGTGCGTGCGCGCCAAGCCGAAACCCGAACCTCGGCGGCAGAGACCGCAGAAGGCGCCCAGAAGGACGACATCGCGATCGTGCCGTTGGCGATTCCTCTGCTCGCGGGCCCCGGCAGCATCGCGACGGTGATGGTGTTGATGTCCAGCGGCGACGGCAGCGCAGGCAACGCGGTGGCGGTTTGCCTCGCGGTGGTCATCACGTTCGTCGCGACCTGGCTGCTGCTCCGCGGAGCGCCCCTCGTCAAACGCGCCCTTGGCCAGTCGGGAATCGCGATCGTGCAGCGCGTCTTCGGGCTGATTCTCGCGGCGATCGCGGTTCAGTTCGTGGTCGACGGGCTCAGAGAGCTGCTCGTCAAATCGGCGGGCTGACCGTCGGCGTCTTCCAGCGACGCGTCCCGCACCTCGTCGTCGCCTTCATCTGCCGTGTGGCCGTGCAGAAACGCGTGGATGCGTTCGGCGACGGCGGGACCCAGACCTTCCACCTCGCCCAACCGTTCGATGCTCGCGCTGCGCACGCCTTTCACGCTGCCGAAGTGCTTGAGCAGCGCCTTGCGACGGCCGGCGCCGACTCCGGGAATCTGCTCGAGCTCGGACTCGAGGCCGCGGCGGCGCGCCGTCTTGCGTTGGAAGGTGATCGCAAACCGGTGCGCTTCGTCGCGAAGCCGCGTGAGCACGAACAGCTCGGGTGAGTTCTGCGGCAGGACGATGGGATCCTTGCGGTCGAGCAGGAAGACGCGTTCGGGGCTGCGCACGCTCTCGACATCGCGGTCGGGGACTTCGAGGTCGCGGCTCTTCGCCAGGGCCACGAGATCCACGCCTTCCACTCCCACGTCGCGCATCGCCGCATGCGCCGCCATCAGCTGCCCCTTGCCGCCGTCGATCAGCAGCAGGTCGGGCAGATCGTTTTCGGCGACACCGCGCTTCAGCCGCCGCGTCAGCACCTCGTGCATGCTCGCGAAGTCGTCGTTGCCGACCACGGTCTTGATGTGAAACCGGCGGTAGCGCGCTTTGTCGGGCTCACCATCCAGGGCGGCGACCTGCGACGCGACCAGCGCGGCGCCCTGGAAGTGCGAGATGTCGAAGCACTCGATGCGAATGGGCAGGCGCTTGAGCTGCAAACGGTCTTTGAGGCGTTCGAGCACCGAGTCCATCTCTTCCCGCGTGCGCTTGCGTTCACTGGCGGCGCGCTCGGCGTTAACGCTCGCCATCTTCACCAGGTCGACCTTCTCGCCGCGCTGGGGGACGAAGACGCGCACCTTCGTGCCGCGGCGTTCGGACAGCAAATCGCCCAGCGCGTTCAAATCGGCTTCGTCCGGCGGAGCGAACGGCAGCAACACCTCGGCCGGAATGAAGGTCTCTTCGTCGTAGTAGAGGTTCACGAACGATCGCAGCAGCTCGTCGTTCGGGAACTGCTGCCCGCTGAAGTGAAACGCCTGACCCCCGTTGAGCCGCCCGCCCCGAACCCACAACGCGTAAAGCACCAGGCGGTCGGCCTCGCGGTGGAAACCGAAAACGTCTTGATCGATTGCCTCGGTGGTGGCGACCTTCTGGCGCTCGAGGCTGCGCTGCAGCGCGATGATCTGATCGCGAAGCCGCGCGGCTTCCTCGTACGCCATCTTCCCCGAGGCGTTCTTCATGCGGTCGCGCAACGAGTCGAGCAGCGGCCCGCTGCGGCCATCGAGAAACATCGTCACCGCCTCGACGTTCTCCCGGTAGTCCTCGGAAGGAATCGGATGCACGCACGGCGCCGGGCAACGGTCAATCTGGTGCAGCAGGCACGGCCGGCGGCGCTTCTCGAGCACATAGTCGGTGCACGTGCGCAGCTGGAAATACTTGTTCACCACCCGCAGCGTTTCGCGAATCGAGCTGGCCGACGCGTAGGGCCCGAAGTACCGAACCCCCTTGTTCGACGTCGTCTCGCGCCGCTTCGGCATGCCGCGATCACCGACGGTGGAAATCGTCTCACGCTGCGCCG
>JAYUXE010000917.1:0-3526 GCA_043753165.1 Archangiaceae bacterium
CTTCAAGCGCTCGACCCCAAGGAGTCGTACTACCTGACCGCCCTGGGCGCCGTGCACCTCGCCAAAGAAGACCTCGACATGGCGTTGAAGTGCTTCAACATGGCGATCAAGCTGAACGACAAAGAGATCGCCTCGTTCGTCAACCGCGGTGAAGTTCACCTGCGGCAGGGCAAGATCCTCGAAGCGGCCGATGACTTTGCGTCGGCGGTTCACCTGGATCCGAAGGGCGCCGATCCACTCACGCACCGCGCGCGCGTTCTTGCGGCAGCGGCGCTCGAGATGATCGAGCAGGCGCAGAACCCCGATGCTGCAGCAGACAAAAAGGCGAAGGCAGCGGCGGCGCAGGTGAAAAAGCCGGCCGCTCCGGCTGCGAAGCCTGGCGTTCCGGCTGGGAAGTCGGCTGCGAAGCCTGGCGGTCCGGCTGCGAAGCCTGCCGCGGCCCCGGCGAAGAAGAAGTAGCTGCTTTGAAGCCGCGTGGCGGTGGACGACACCGCCGCGCAGGGAAGGTTTTGAAGAATCCCGCTTGAAGTTCTGGCGCATCCCGGCGATCTCTCGACCCAGATGAAAGCCACCAAGCGCTCGGGGGTTCGACCGGTGACGGTCATCTATTTCCCGAAGAACGCGAAGCCCAACGTTCCGCGCATGACCCAGACCGTCGAGATCGGCGAGGCCGAGGACGTGGTCACCGAGGTCGAGGCCGTCGCTGCCGACGTGCGGCTGACGCCGAACACGCTGCGGCGCGTGACGGCTGAACGGAAGCGAAAGAAGACGAAGGAAGTCGCGCTCGAGGAAAACACGCTGAAGGCCGTGGCCGTGGGCCGCAAGACGCCGCAGGAAGTGGCCGACCTTTCGTTGTTCGGGCACCAGCTGTTCGAGATGGGCAAGGTGGCCGAGGCCAAGGTGATCTTCGAAGGCCTGGTGAAGACAGGCGCGAAGGATGCGTTTGCCCACACGATGCTCGGCACCATCTACCTGGCGTTGAAGGATCAGACCAACGCGCTGCTGCTGTTCCAGGCGGCCCTCGACATCGACCCCGACGACGTGTCGGCGCTGGTCTACCGCGGCGAAATTCTGCTGAACCGGGGCAAGGTGAAGGGCGCGGTCGAGGATCTTTCACGTGCCTTGAAGCTGGGCACGTCAGACGACCCCTTCGTCGAACGGGCGTCCCGGCTGCTGCGCATGGCGAAGGCCTTGTTCAAGCGGGCCCGTCGATAGTGGGCGCGGAAGCGATCAGGCGCTAAGCTCCGCGGCCCGATGGCAGGCAAGAAGAACAGCTTCATCAACAAGTATTCCGACATCGTGCTGGCCATCGTCATGGTCGGCATCGTCGGGATGATGATCGTCCCGCTTCCCCACCTGCTGCTCGACCTGTTGCTCACGGTCAACATCAGCTTGTCGGTGGTGATCGTGTTGATCGCGCTCTACATCCCCAATGCGCTGCAGATCACGGTGTTCCCGACCGTGCTGCTGATCACGACGATGTACCGTTTGGCGCTCAGCGTCTCGACCACGCGTCTGATTCTCGGCACGGGTGACGCCGGCGAAGTCGTCGCGGCGTTCGGCAGCTTCGTGGCCGGCGGCAACATGGTGGTCGGCGGCATCATCTTCATCATCCTCGTGGTGGTGAACTTCCTGGTCATCGCGAAGGGGTCCGAGCGCGTCGCCGAAGTCGCCGCCCGCTTCACCCTCGACGCGATGCCCGGCAAGCAGATGTCGATCGACGCCGACTTGCGCGCCGGTGCAATCGAGATGGAAGAGGGCCGCCGCAAGCGCCGCGACCTCGAGCGTGAGAGCCAGCTGTTCGGCGCCATGGACGGCGCGATGAAGTTCGTGAAGGGCGACGCGATCGCCGGCATCATCATCACCGTCATCAACATCGTCGGTGGCCTCAGCATCGGCGTGCTGCAGAAGGGCCTCGCGGTCGGTGATGCGGCCAAGAAGTACACCCTGCTCACCATCGGCGACGGTCTGGTGAACATGATCCCCGCGATTTTGATCTCGACCGCGGCCGGTATCATCGTGACGCGCGTCGGCGGTGAAGAAGAAGGCTCGCACCTTGGCCAGGACATCGGCGGTCAGCTGACGGCGTACCCGAAGGCGATCGCGATCGCGGCGGCCATGCTGATCGTGCTCGGCCTCGTCCCCGGGCTGCCGAAGGTTCCATTCTTCCTGCTCGGCGGCGCCGCGGGCACGGCGGCGCACCTGATGTTGAAACGGGCGAAGAAGGTCGCCAGCGGCGAAATCGACCTCGAGGCGGAAGAGGTGGCCGAGAACGGTGACGCGCCCCCGAAGGCTGCGGTCGAGCCCGCACCGAAGGAGCCCATCAACCCGGACTCCGAGCTCTTCATCCCGGTCGTGACGCCCATCGTGCTCGAAGTGTCGGACGCGTTGGTGCCGTTCGTCGATTCGCGGCAGGACAACGGCAAGTTCCTGTTCGAGCTGATTCCCTTCATGCGCGACGGCCTGTTCGTCGAGCTCGGCGTTCGGTACCCGGGTGTGCGTGCCCGCGGCAACCCGGGGCTGCCGCCCGGCGCGTACCAGATTCAGATCAACGAAGTGCCGGTGGTGACGGGGCAGGCGACGCTCGGCCACATTCTCGTCAACGACACCGCTGACCGCCTGCGGCTGATGAACGTACAGGGGTTCGAGGCGATCAACCCGGCGACGCGGCAGCCCGCGGCGTGGGTGCCCGAGTCGAACAAAGAGATGCTCGAGGCGACGGGCCTCACCACGTGGGACGTGCCGGGCTACATCATTCTGCACACCGCGGCGGTGCTGCGCCGTTACGCGCGCGAGTTCATCGGCATCCAGGAAGTTCAGACGATGCTGGACCAACTCGAGAAGGCGTTTCCCGCGACCGTGAAGGAAGTGGTGCCGAAGGTCGTGTCGATTCTGAAGCTGACCGACATTCTCGGGCGCCTGGTCGAAGAAGAAATTTCAGTGCGCGACCTGCGCGGCATTCTGCAGTCGCTGGCCGAGAACGGGCAGAACGAGGCCGACAGCGTGATGCTGACCGAGCACGTGCGTTCGGCCCACAAGCGGTACGTCTCGCACAAGTACGCGCGCGGGACGAACACGCTGGTCGTCTACCTGCTGGATCCTCAAATCGAGGAAGCCATTCGTGCCTCGATCAAGCGCACGTCGGCGGGCACGCACCTGGCGCTCGAGCCAGACATCGCGCAGGAAATCGTGCAGGCAGTGAAGAACGAGTGTGGCCACCTGCCACCGACTGCGCAGCGGCCCGTCATCCTCACCGCGATGGACATTCGCCGGTACGTGCGGAAGCTGCTCGAGTACGAGTTCAACCCGCCGTTCTCGGTGGTGAGCTTCCAGGAATTGTCGCCCGAGCTGAACATTCAGCCGGTGGCGCGCATCAGCACCCGGTAGCTCACGCTCCGACCAGCAACAGAATCAAGAAGACGATCGCGACGAGGCCGAGCACGCCCGAGGCGCCCAGCAAGGCCAGGGTGCGCTTGTCCGAGAAGTCGACCCCGATGCGTTTGCCTTCGTCCTCGCCGCCTTCTTC
>JAYUXE010000918.1:0-3520 GCA_043753165.1 Archangiaceae bacterium
CGCCGCCGCCTCCGCCGCGGATCTCTGATTCCGAGCGCGACAAGCTTCGCGCCCAGCTGCGCGCCGGCACGTTGGACGATCAATACGTCGAGATCGAGACCAGCGAAGCCGGCGGGATGACCTTCCTCAAGAATTTCTCGGGGCAGGGGATGGAAGAGGTCGGCGTCAACATGCAGGACCTCTTCAAGAACATGCCCGGCTTCGGCGGCAAGAGCCGCAAGCGGCAGGCGAAGGTCCCCGAGGCGCTGAAGCTGCTCGAGCAGGAAGAAGCGGCGAAGCTCGTCGACCAAGATCGCGTCAATCGCGAGGCGATCATCCGCGCCGAGCACCACGGCATCATCTTCCTCGACGAGATTGACAAGATCTGCAGCCGCGAAGGCGCGAAAGGTTCGGGCGGCCCCGACGTCTCGCGCGAAGGCGTGCAGCGCGACCTCTTGCCCATCGTCGAAGGCAGCACGGTCAATACGAAGTACGGGCAGATAAAAACGGACCACGTGCTCTTCATCGCCGCTGGCGCGTTTCACGTCAGCAAGCCGTCTGACTTGATTCCTGAATTGCAGGGCCGCTTCCCGATTCGCGTCGAGCTCGAGCCGCTGACCGGTGACGATCTCGTTCGCATCTTGAAAGAGCCAAAGAACTCGCTGCTGAAGCAGTACACCGCCCTGCTCGCCACCGAAGGCGTGCGGCTCAACTTCACCGACGACGCGATCCTCGAGCTCGCGCGTCTGGCGCAGGTGGTGAACGACCGATCGCAGAACATCGGCGCGCGCCGCCTGCACACCGTGCTCGAACGGCTGTTGGACGAAGTCAGTTTCGGTGCAACCGAGCTCACCGACAAGCACGTGACCATCGACCCGGCGTACGTGCGCGAACGCCTCGGCGAGCTCGTCAAAGACGAAGATCTCTCGAAGTACATTCTGTGACGACCATGACCCCCAACGAACAGATCATCGAGCGCGCGAAGAAGCGCCTGCTGCAGAACTACAAACAGCAGCCCATCGCCCTGGTGAAGGGCGAGGGTTGCTACGTCTGGGACGCCGACGGGAAGAAGTACCTCGACCTGCTGGGCGGCATCGCCACGTGCGCGCTGGGCCACTGCCACCCCGAGGTGGTCGCCGCGGCCAAGAAGCAGATGGAGACCCTGTGGCACGTCTCGAACGTCTTCTATTCCGAGCCGCAGATTGCGCTGGCCGAACGGCTGACGGCCGCGTCGGGCCTGCCGGGCGCGCGCGCGTTTTTCTGCAACTCGGGGGCGGAAGCCAACGAGGCCCTGATCAAGCTCGCCCGCCGCGCCCAGGTCGACCGCGGCCACAAAGACAAGTTCGAGCTGCTCACGTTCGAGTCTTCTTTCCACGGGCGCACGCTGGCGACGCTGACCGCCACCGCCCAGCCGAAATACCAGGCCGGCTTCGAGCCGCTGCCGCAGGGCTTCCGTCACGCGCCGTATGGCGATCTCGACGCGGTGAAGAAGGCGATTGGCCCGAACACCGGCGCGATCCTGGTCGAGCCCATTCAGGGCGAAGGTGGGGTGCGGGTCGCCCCGCCCGGGTTCCTCAAAGGGCTTCGCGCGCTGTGCGACGAGCGCGGCCTGTTGCTGATGATCGACGAGGTGCAAACGGGCTTCGGGCGCACGGGCAAGACCTACGCGTTCCAGCACGAGGGCATCATTCCCGACGCGTTTTCGCTGGCGAAGTCACTGGGCAACGGCCTGCCCATTGGAGCGATGGTCTGCACCGACGAAGCGGCAAAGGCGCTGCCTTCGGGCACGCACGGCTCGACCTTCGGCGGGAATCTGGTCGCGGCTGCGGCGGCGAACGTGGCCTTCGATCTCGCCTGCAGCGAGACGGCGATGGCTGAGACCGTGAAGAAGTCGGCCCACATGTTCGAGCTCGCGCGCGAGCTGCAGAAGCGCCACCCGGGCAAGGTGAAGGACGTGCGCGGCAAGGGCCTGCTGATGGGCATCGAGATCGAAGGGGGCGCTGCCGACGTGGTCGCCCGCTGCCGCGCCAATGGGCTGCTGGTGAACATGGCCGGCGAGAAGACGGCACGGTTCGCCCCGGCGTTGACCGCGACCCTTGCGCAGCTGGGCGAAGGATTGTCGCTGTTCGAGAGGTCGCTCTAGACTGCCCGGCATGGCTGGCAGTCGGGGGCGTTCTGGCGTCTGACGTCATCACGGGTTTGGGCGCGAAGTCCGACTACATCGCGGCGGTGCCGCAGGTGGATGCGCGGCGCCTCAACCTCTCGCCGGAAGAGACGCTGCTCTTTTCGCTGGTGGGCCGCGCTGCCCAGATCAGCGACGTCATCGGCAAGAGCCAGCTGGGCGAGGCGCGCGCGATCTCGGGCCTGCTGGCCCTGCGGGCGAAGGGGGCGATCGTCCCTGCCCGGGTGCAGAAGGGCACGGTCTCGAACTCGAACGCGGCGCTGAGCGAAGAGGTCGAGCTCGACGAGAAGCGCAAAATCGAGATCCTGGACTTCGAGGCCAAGCTGTCGACCTCGAACCATTTTCAGCTGCTGGGGGTGCCAAACCTGGCCACCCCCGACGAAGCGCGGCGCGCGTTTCACGAGCTGGCGCGGCGGTTCCACCCCGATCGCTTCTTCGGCAAGAACCTGGGCAGCTACCGCAGCCGCATCGAGAACATCTTCCGCAAGCTCACTGACGCCAACGAGACGCTGGGCGACATCGCGCGCCGCACCGCGTACCTCAGCGCCCACCCCGAGCTCGTCGACATCGTTCCGACGGTGGTCGAAAGCCCCATCGCCCCACGCACCCGCACGGCGGATGACGACCAGCGCGATGCCGAACGCCGCGCCCGGCTGAAAGGGCACCCGTACCTCGCCCGGTCGGCCAAGGTCGGCGATCTGATCAAGCGTGCGAAGGAATCGCTGGCGAAAGGCGAAGCCTCGCTCGCGTTCAACGACTTGAGCCTCGCGTCCCGGCTGGACGAACGAAATGCCGAGGTGAAGATCCTGCTGAACGAAGTGCGCAAGAAGCACGACACCCGCCGTTCGGACGTCGAGTTCAAGAAGGGCAAAGAGCTGATGGACGCTGGCGACAACCGTGGCGCGCTGTCGAGCTTCAAGTCGGCCGCAGCGATCGACGGGGCGGCTCCTGCGGCGCACTACTACACCGCGCGGCTGTCGATGGTCACCGGCGGCGACCTGAAAGAAGCCAGCAGCCACGCCCAGAAGGCGGCCGATGCCGAGCCGAAGAACGTGCAGTACCGCGATCTGTACGCCCGGATTCTCGAGGCGGCGGGCATGAAGGCGCTGGCGCGCAAGCAATTCGAAGAGCTTTTGAAGCTCGACCCGGAGAACGCCGAGGCGAAAAAGCAGCTCAAGCGCCGGTGGCCGTTCTAACCTTGGAGCCAAATGGCCGACCGTGAGCCCGTGATCGGGATCGACCTGGGCACCACCAACAGTGTGGTGGCCACGGTGCAGAGCAACCAACCCGTCGTGATCAGGAACCGAACGGGCTCGAACCTGACGCCATCGGTGTTGGCCGTCTCGAAGACGGGTAAGC
>JAYUXE010000919.1:0-3520 GCA_043753165.1 Archangiaceae bacterium
TTTCTGGAAGCAGGCGGCCCGGCCAACGTCTACGTGCTCGAGAATGCGGGCGACACGCTGACGCTGTTCGACTGCGGCATCGCCACGGACGCGGCGAAGGAAGCATTGAACAAGGGGCTCGCGGATCGCGGCCTCGACCGTTCGAAGATTCGCGACATCGTGGTGAGCCACGGCCACGTCGACCACTACGGCAACGCGCAAGACCTGGCGGAAGAAACCGGGGCCGCGGTTCACGTTCACCCCCTGGACCTCGAGAAGGTCTGCGGTGAAGGGCGGTGGAACAAGCAGCTCGAGAAGGCGTTGCCGTACTTCCTGCGTCTGGGCGTGCCGCGCGCGACGTTGGATCAGATGATGGAAATTTCGGGCCGCATCAAGTCGTACGCGCGGCAGGTCGACCCAGCTCGCGTCAAGCCGCTCGCCGATGGGCAGCGGTTCGACTTCAAGCACTTCTCGGTCGACGTGATGCACCTGCCGGGGCACACGCCAGGCCTCGTGTGCCTGCACGACGCCGAGCACAAGCTGCTCTTCGCCGATGACCATGTGCTCGCGCGCGTGTCGCCGAACCCGCTGCTCGACCTCACGGTGGGGTCGGGGGCGAACAAGTTCAAATCGCTGGTCGCATACCTCAAGAGCGCGCAGCGCGTGGCCGCGATGGACCTCGACTGCGTGCTGCCGGGCCACGGCGAAGGGTTCAAGAACCACCGGCCGCTGCTCGAAGGGCTCTTTTCTTTTTATGCGCGTCGGCAGGAAAGGCTGATCAAGCGGCTCACGGACGCTCCGGCGACGGTGTTCGAGCTGGTGACGGTGGTGTTTCCGCGGGCCGATGCGCCGCGGCTCTACCTGATGCTCTCGGAAGTGCTGGGCAACCTCGAGGTCCTCGAAGACGCGGGCAAGCTGCGCCGCATCGAAGACACCGACGTCTTCCGCTTCGCCCTCACCGAGGGCAGCCGTACGTCTCAAAGCCAGTGAGAGTCCCGCCGTCGCCCTACTTGGCGATGGACCTGTCGGCGGCAATCTTGTTCACGATCTGATTCACGTCGAGCGTCTGGATGTTCGCGCCCTTCGACGGGACGAGAATGATGCGCTTGCCGATCATCGCTTCTGCGATCGCGAGCTTCACCATCGTCTTGCCACCGGCTCCACTCAAGGCCTGGTTCCGCTTCTCGATGGCCTGCGCATTGGCGCGCGCCTCGATGAGAATCGCCTCGGCCTCGTTGCTCGATTGAATCAGCGATGAGTCGGCGGCGAGCTTCGCCTGCGCCAGCGTGCCGGCCACCTGCGCAATTTGCTGGGCGACCTGGCCCTTGGCCGCTTCGAAGTTGCGCTTGCTGCCTTCGGCCGCGGCCAGCGCTTCCGACTTCAGCTTCTCGGCGTTCTGTTCGGCGAGCTTCTTGTCGCGAATCACCGCTTCGTACTCGGGGTTGAAGCGGTGCTCGCCCAGAATGACCTGCTCGACGATGACGCCTTCGGGGTTCAGCGCTTCCGACAGCAGCACGCGGCCTTCCTCGGCAGCCTTGAAGCGGCGATCAGCCTCGTAGAACTCTTCGCTCTTCAGCTTGTTCAGCGCATCGCGCACGTAGGCGCGAACGCCGGGCCGCACGAGGCGATCTTGAATGTCCTGCGTCGACTCGCCGACCTTCATCAGCAGAAACGACGCCTTCGCCGGGTCGATGCGCCATGCGACCGTGATGTCGACCGAGATGTCGTTGCCGTCGACCGTCTTGAACTCGACGTCGTCGTTGCCGTCTTTCACCATTCGCAGGTTCTGCAGCTTCGTCTCGAAGCGGTGCCAGTCGGTGGTGCCGAACGCGAAGAAGTAGGTGCCGCCCGAAGGAAACGGCTCTTCCTGAACGCCCTTCTTCCCCACGAACGGAGCGACCTTTCGCGTCAACACTCCCACCTCGTTCGCGCCCGTCGAGTGACACGTGCAGCCCGACACCGCCAGCGCGACGCACATCAAAGCGATCTTCTTCATCACTGCCCCCTCACGTCGAACCGCTTGAGCATGCCGTTCAGGTCGAGCGGGTTCGTGCCGCCCTCGCCGTCGCTGGGAAGAATCACCACCTCGACCCCTTTGAGCGTCTCGGCCATCTTCAAGCCGACGAGGTTCTCGCTGCCGCCGACGCGAAGCGCCTTGTTCTCGAGCTCGATGCCCTGCGCCTTCGCGAGCTCGACCTTCAGCTTTCCTTCGGCTTCCTTCGTGCGTTTGTACAGGTCGGCTTCCGACTGAATCTTCTTCACCTCGGCCTCGCCCCGCGCGAGCTCGGTGGCGACCTGGGCCACTCCCTGGGCGACGATGGTGTTCTTCTTTGCCTCTTCCTGCGCCGCTGCCGCTTCCGCGCGATTCTTGAAGACCGTCTGGTCTTGAATCTTCCGGCTCTCGATCGCGGCCTGGTAGCGCTGGTCGTACCGGTATTGCCGCACGAGCACGTGGGTGATGTGGATGCCTTTGGGCGAGAGCTCGTCGGTCAAGAGCCGCTGCGCCTCGAGCGCCGCCTTTTCGCGAAAGTCGCCCTGGTAGAACTGTTCGGCATCGAGCTCGCCGAACTTGCGGCGCAGCTGCTGGTCGGCGCGGGGAATCACCGCCGAGTCTTCATAGAGACGGCCGGGGCCGATCTGCGTGATGACCTTGTAGGCATCTTCGATTCGGTAGAGCACCGTGATGTCGACCGAGACGGTGTAGCCCTCGGACGTCTGGATTTTGATCGCTGGCACCTGGCGCATGTTGATTTTGGGCTCGTGGCCATCGCCCGTCACGTCGGACATCTCGAGCACCTGCAGCTCGGCCGGCATCACGTGCATCCGTTCGACGCCCGGGGTCATGAAGTGCAGCCCCGGCGGGTAGATTTCAGGCTGCATGCCCTGGCCGCTGCCGACGATCACCTGCTTCACGCCGTACTGCCCGGGATGCACGTAGACGGTGCAGCTGCCGTAGCCGAACACGCCGAGAAATAGAATTGCGCCCAGCGGCCACAAGAAGCGGCCTCTTCGCACGATGTACTGCCTCGCCTTCGACGGTTCGCGCATCAGTCTCCCTCTTTCACTTTCGTTTGGGCCGCGGGCACCGAGGTGTCCTCTTCCATCAGCGGCCGGTACTGCTCGCGCGCCTGGGCTTCTTCGCGCATGTCGTCGACGAGTGCCTTCAATCGGGCGTGGTACTTCCGCTTCGCGAACCAGATCTGCAGGTCGGGCAGCAGCGGGCCGCCGATGAACATCGCGATCGGCAGGGGCTCGATCCAATCGGGAATCGCGGTGCGAAAGATGAGGACCGCGGTGACGAGCCCGGCCGCTGCGTAGGCCGCGCGCGAGATGACGTCACCGCCGCGCCAAAGGCCGTACCGGTTCTTCTCGTGGGCCTGCTGTTCCTTCGCGATCTGGAAGTAGCGGGGCAGGGCGGCGGTGAGAATGGTCGCCTCGAGCTGCTGCCAGTACGGCTTGTCGTCGGCGATCTCGGCGAATTGCCGCCCGGCTTCCTGCAGCGCGGCCTTCGCTTCGAGGGTGAGGCTGGCCTCGGTCTCAT
>JAYUXE010000920.1:0-8156 GCA_043753165.1 Archangiaceae bacterium
CGGGGTTGTTCGAGCTCGGTCCGGTGGTGCAGCAGGCGATTGATTTGTGCCAGCTGCGGCTGAAGCGCCTGGGCGACAGGTTCAGCTACGCGCCGCTGCCGCTGGCAGTGTTCGCGCATGGCGGGCCGGATGCGCTGACGCATGCACTGACGAACGTGCTCTTCAATGCGTTGGACGCGGTGGGTGACGCAGGGCGCATCGCGGTGCGGGTGTTGCTCAGCGACATCAGCGCCGGGCGAATCGAGGTGCGGGTCAGCGACGAAGGGTCGGGCATTGCGCCGCAGATTCTCGAACGCATCTTCGAGCCGCACTTCACCACCAAGCCGGTCGAGAAGGGCTCGGGGCTGGGGCTCGCGATCGCCCGGCGGATGATGGAAGCGGCGGGGGGCGAAGTGGGCGTCGTCGAACCCGCAGATCCGCTGCGCCTTCCCTGGGCCACCACCGAGTTCCGGATTCGGTTGTGGGCGAAGGTCGACGCGCCGGTGGCCGCAAAGTCGAGCGCGGGGTCGACGGTGCTCATCGTCGAGGACGACGCGGCGATCGGCCCCATGCTGCAGCGCGGCCTCGAGCTCGGCGGCTTCGTGGTGACGACGGTGCGAACGGCGGAAGAGGCGATGCCGCTGCTGAAGTCGCAGCGCTTCGACGCGGTGTTGACGGACAAGAACCTGCCGGGCGCGAGTGGGGAAGACGTGGCGCGGGCGGTGCGCGCGGCGAGTGAAGACACGGCGCTGGTGATGATGACGGGGTATGCGTCGCGCGAATCCGTTCGTGCCTTGCAGGCGCACCGTGCCGACGCGTACCTGCTGAAGCCCTTCGAGCTGCCCGACCTGCAACGCCTGCTGGGCCAGGTGATCGCGCGGCGAAAGAACCAGCCGAAGGTGAGGACGGCGGCGACGAAGGTGGTGGTGGTCGAGCCCGATGCGAATGACTGCGCGCGGCTCGAGAAGGTGCTGCTGGACCTGAAGCTGCAACCGATGGTGCGCGGCGACGTGCTCGCGGCGCTGGACGAGGTGCCCGATGCGCTGGTCATCAACAGCGCGCGGCTGACCGAGGCCATCAAGCAGCGCATCCTTTCGATCGAGGTCGACCGGCCGGGGCTGCGCGTGGTGCTGGTGTCGCCGTTCGAGAGCATGACGGAATCGATCAACGCGATTTTGCTGAACGCGACCGGGCAGCTGGTCGCTCCATGGTCGGATGAGGCGGCGGCGACGGTGCTGCAGCGCGCGCTGGGGGCCTGACCTGTTCCACCCGAAAGGCCCCACGTTTCTCGAGCTGATGAAGCAGGCCCTGTCGTCGACGGACGCAGGCTACGACCTGCTGGCGCCGAAGTTCGAGCTCACGCCGTTTCGAACGCCCGACGTTCTGCTGGAAGCGGCGGCGAAAGCGGTCGGCAAGCCTGTGCCCCGCATCCTCGACCTCTGCTGCGGCACCGGCGCCGGCCTTCGCGCGTTCCGCCCCTACTGCACCGAGGCGTTGGTGGGGGTCGACCGCAGCGCTGGAATGCTGGCCGAGGCGCGACGGCTACACGGCGGCCCGCTGTTCACGGTTCGCGGCGACGCGGGGGCGGTGCCCTTCCGTGGCAGCTTCGACGTCGTCACCTGCTTCGGGGCGTTCGGCCACATCGTCGAAGACGACGAGCCGCAGTTCGTCGCCCAGGTCAAACGGGCGCTGAGGCCAGGGGGCCGCTTCCTCTTCATCACGTCGGACCCGCCCCCGTTTCTGCACCCGGGCCGGCTGATGGCGCATGGTTTCAACGCGGCGATGCGGGTGCGAAACGCGCTGCTGCCCTCGAAGTTCATCATGTACTACCTGACGTTTCTGCTGCCCCGCGCGCGGGCGCTGCTCGAGGCCGAAGGCTTCGAAGTCGAGACGCCCGAAAACTTGCTGCCGCCTCCGTTTCATGGCCTGCGGCTTGTGATCGCAACGCGCAGCCCGACCTGATTGCCACAGGGGTCGACGCGTCGTTTCCCCCGGCGAAGTCGCTGGCACGGTGGCTGCTGTAGACAGTCGCATGAACGTCATGCCCTTTCTGATTCTTGGTCTGCTGAATGGGATGGTGGTCGGCCTCGGCGCGGGCCTCGTGGCGCGGGGCCTGGCGCCGGGCCACCGGTCGATGCGGTTCCGAGATGCCGCGGTGCTGGGCATGCTCGGGTCGATCGCAGGCAGCGTGGTCGCGACGGTGCTCGCTTCACAAGACGGCTACCTGGCCAGCGGGCCTTCGTCGCTGCTCTTCTCAGTCGTCGGAGCGGCGATGGCGATCGGCGGCACCCAGCTCTCGCAGCTGAGCAAAGCCAACGAAGAGACGCTTCACCACTGAAAGGTCACCGCGGCCGGACGTCGAGCACTTCCCGAACCTTGCGGGTCAACGCTTCGACGGTCAGCGGTTTCTGCAGGAAGTTGATCCCCGAATCGAGCACGCCGTGGTGGACGATCGAGTTGTCGGTGTAGCCCGACATGTAGAGCACCTTCATGTCGGGCCGCAGACCCTTGAGGCGATCAGCCAGCTGGCGCCCCGTCATTCGCGGCATCACGACGTCGGTGAGCAGAAGGTCGATGCGGGCGGTGTGCTGCTCGCAGATGAGCACGGCGTCGCCACCTGTCTGGGCCTCGAGCACGTGGTAGCCGAAGCGCTGCAGCACGGTTCGCGCGAGCACCCGTACGCGTTCTTCGTCTTCGACCAGCAGCACCGTTTCGGTTCCGCGCGCGCCTTCTGACGCTTGCTTCGGCGCGTCGGACACCGAGCTCGGCTGCGCCGAACGGGGGAAGTAGATCTTGAACGTCGTGCCCTCGCCCGGCTCGCTGTAGACCCAGACGTGCCCGCCGCTTTGCTTGACGATGCCGAACACCGTCGACAGCCCGAGGCCGGTGCCTTTGCCCGGACCCTTGGTCGTGAAGAAGGGCTCGAAGATGCGGGAGCGTGTCGCAGCGTCCATGCCGACGCCGCTGTCGGTGACGGCGAGCATCACGTGGGGGCCGGCAACGACGCCCGGGTGCTCGGAAGCGTCGAGGTCGACGTTGCGCGTGTCGATGGTGAGCTTGCCGCCGCGGGGCATCGCGTCGCGCGCGTTGACGACCAGATTCATCACCACCTGCTCGAGCTGGTTCGGGTCGACGGTGGCCGTGCCGAGCTCGGGGTCAGGCACGACGGTGAACTCGATGTCTTCGCCGATGAGCCGTTCGACCATGCGTTCGACGCCGGCGACGACGTCGTTCAGGTTGACGACCTTCGGCTGAAGAATCTGTTTTCGGCTGAAGGCGAGCAGCTGGCCGGTGAGCACCGCCGCGCGTTCACCGGCGGCGATGATCTCGGCCAGCTCGCTGCGCAACGGGTCGTTGGGCTTCAGCGCGCTCTGAATGAGCGAGCCGTACGAAAGAATGACGGACAGCAGGTTGTTGAAGTCGTGCGCGACGCCCCCGGCGAGGCTGCCAATCGCTTCCATCTTCTGGGATTGGCGAAGCTGTTCTTCGATGTCGGCAATCGCCTTTTCGCTGTGCTTCTTTTCCGAGAGGTCGGTGGCGAAGAGCAGCACCTCGGTCGGGCCGAGAATCGTCAACCCGACCTGCACCGGGACCCGGGTGCCGTCTTTGCGAAGGAACTCTTTTTCGAACGGTGCCGCGAAGCCCCGTGCGCGAACGCTGGCCCCGGCGGTCTCGTCGGCCGCCTCCCATTCGGGCAGCGACAGTGACGTGACGTTGAATGATGGGTCGACGAGCTCCTCGCGCGGGTAGCCGACCAGCTGGCAGAAGGCGTCGTTCACTTCGAAGAGGTTGTACCGGCTGTTGATCAGCGCCATCGCCAGCAGGTCGGACGCGGCGAGCTTCGCGAAACGATCTTCCGCGGCTCGCCGCTTTTCATTCTGCTGCGTCAGCGCGACGTTCGTGGTCAGCAGCTCGCCGGTGCGTTCGAGCACCCGCCGTTCGAGCTCTTCGTATGACCGCTTCAGCGCTTCCTGGCTTTCCTTCAGCGCTTGTTCCTCGTGCTTGCGCTGCGAGATGTCGCGCGACGTCACCGCGACCCCGTTGCCAAGGGGCAGTACCTGGTAACGAACCCACGTCACATCGAGGCCGGGCAGCGAAATCTTCGTCTCTTCCTCGAAAGGCTGCTTCGTTTCCATCACCTGCGCGTAGCGCTCGACGAAAGAACGAATGAAGCCCACCGGAAAAAAGGCGCTGATGCGCTGGCCGAGCATCTCTTCCCGGGGGCGACCGTGGCGCGAAGCGGCGATGCTGTTCAAATCGGCGTAGGTGAAGTCGACGATCTTGCCAGCTTCGTCGCGCACCGCCTCGAGCAGGTAGAACGAATCGAAGCCACCTTCGACCAGGGCGCGATACTCAGGCTTGTCGATGGGAAGGTTTTTGAACATCAGGCGCCGCGATTGTCTTCCAGACCGGGCCGAGATGCGTGTTTTATGCGAATTACAACGAGGGGCGCAGGTAGGTGGACGGATCACGGGCGTCGCCTAGAGTCCCACCCTCGACTTCCATGCTGGCGTTCATCGTCGGCGACCGAGTGTTGCCGTTTCCATCTGACAGCTTCCTGCTCGGCTCTGGGCCGGGCTGCGCCGTGCGTTTGTCTCAGCTGGAAGCGCGGCACGCCGAGGTCTTCTTCGAGGACAACACCTGGCAGATTCGCGACATCTCGGGCACCGCGACGCTGCGCGTGAACGGCGTGTCGACCCTGGAAGCGAAGATCGACGACGGCAGCCAGATTCGAATCGGGCAGGTGAAGCTGACGGTGCGCCAGAAGAACGTGCCGATGAAGCCGGACGACGCGACCTTCATTCCGCAGGGCGGCAGTGTGCTCGCCAACGGCCTCGTCATCGACGGGCGCTACCAGGTGCTGGGCAAGATTGCCGCGGGCGGAATGGGCGCCGTCTACCTGGTCGAGCACCTCGAGCTGTCGAAGAAGTTCGCGATGAAGGTGATGTTGCCAGAGCTCTCGCGCGACCCCGACTTCGTGAGCCGGTTCAAGCGCGAGGCGATGGCGAGCAGCAAAATCGGGCACCAGAACATCGTCGCGATCTCGGACTTCGGGCGCACCCAGGACGGCCGCTTCTATTTCGTGATGGAGTACCTCGAGGGCGCGACGCTGGCCGAGCTGGTGCGCAACGAGGGCGCTCAGAAGAGCGAACGGGTCGTCGGCATCGCGATGCAGATGGGGCGCGCGCTGGCGACGGCGCACCAGGCGGGAATCATTCACCGCGATTTGAAGCCCGAGAACATCATGCTGGTGCAGCAGGTCGGCCGGCCAGACTTCGTAAAGGTGCTCGACTTCGGTGTCGCGAAGGTCAGCACGGCCGGAGCGTCGGAAGGGAAGACGGCGATCGGCATCGTGATCGGCACCCCGCAGTACATGTCGCCCGAGCAGGCGTCGGGGTTCACGGTCGATGCGCGGTCGGACGTGTATTCGATGGGGCTGATTGTCTACGAGCTGGTGACGGGGCGGCCGACGTTCAGGGCTGAGACGCCGGCGATGATGATTGCCAAGCAGATCACCGAGGGCCCCGCGCCGTTCGACCCCGGACCGCTGGAAGACGTGCCCGAGCTCGAGGCCCTGGTGCTCGAGATGCTGCAGAAGAAGCAGGACGATCGTCCTGAGTCGATGGACGCGGTGCTCGCGCGGCTCGAGGCGCTGCCGGCGGGAAGAACGAAGTCGAAATTCGAGATGACCCGGCTGGCTCCGGTGACGGGGCCGCAGCCGGCGTTGACGATGGCGGCTCCGATGACGGCCGAGAATCCGGCGCTGACGCGGCCGCACCCGGCGCTGAACACGTCGGCGAATCTTGCGATGACGCCGCTCGAGAATCCGACCCCGCTGCCGATGATGACGGCCATTCAGCCGGTGCGGCCTCCGCGCTCATCGGTCACCGTGGTGAGTCCGCGGCCCGAAGAGTCAGTCGAAGCGCTCTCGATTCCGAAGCGTTCGAAGGTGCCGATCGTGCTCGCGCTGGCGATCATCGTGATGTGTGCAGGCGGGTATGCGTGGCTGAACCACGGGCAGAAGACGGCCGGGGTCGTCGTGCCGCCGCCTCCGCCCGTGAAGCTTTCGATGGTGGTTCCGAAGGCCGAGCCCGTCAAAGTCATCAACGCGGCGGTGACGTTCGAGACGGCGCCCGAAGGTGCCGAGGTCTACGAAGGCGAGTTTCTGCTTGGCGTCACCCCGTTCACGCTGCAGCGCGCGAAGGGCGATGTCGCGGTGCTCAACTTCGTCCTCGATGGGCATGTTTCTCAGTTGAGGAAGGTGAAGTTCGAGGACACCGCGCGCGTGAAGATCGAGCTCGCCGCGAAGGCCGTCGAAGCGGCTCTGCCTGCGAAGCCAGCGGCGGTTCGGCGTGCCCCAGAAGGGCCGCCGAGAACGCGTTCGTCCGACAGGCCAGCCTCCGAGCCGAGGAAGCCAAAGTCGACCCCGAGCTCGGAGCTCAAAGACCTGCCGTTCTGATTTTCAGGCGGTGCTTCGAAGCGCCAGCGGGGCGCCCACTCGGTGAAGACGTACTCACGGTCTTTCTTTGCCTCGTGGCAGGTGAAGCAGGCCTTCGCGTCGACCTGCCGGGGCTTGCCGTCGGCCTCGAGCGCAGAGAACAGCCACCCGCCGGTGTCTTTTTGCGTCTTGTCGCGCTTCATCAACGCGACCCACAGCAGCGGGCCCTGGTGCGTCGTCTGCGCATCGGCTCTGCTGGACCTCGGAGAGATGCGGGAGCTGCCGGGTCAGCAACTCTGCTTCGGCCCTGGCGCGCCCGGCGCTCGACATCGCCTTGAAGAACGGGAAGAGCCGCTGCAGTGCTTCAGACGCGGGGGCACCCGGGGATGAAGGTCAGAAAGTCTAAGGCGTGTCTCGCCCTGCCCGCGCGAGACGGAAGCCAAGCCCGAGGACGGAAGCGGCGAGGGCGACCAGCATCGTCACGCCGACGGCACGCATCAGCGGCTCTGCGGGGAACTTCACCAGAATCCCAACCAGCGCCCAGCCGAGCACGAGCGGCGGGACGACGTCCCTGAACCTGAACGCAAGACCCAGAATGATCGCCGTTGCCACCACCATCATCACGGCGGCCCACGTCTGGCCCGTCAGCGGCGCGCCGTCCCAGCCGCGCTTGACGAGCATCGCTGAGATGTTGGGTATCGTCGCGACGCAGATCCACGCGAGATAGAGGCTGGCCGGCGCCAGCAGCGTCCATCGCTGCGTCTGCGTCGGGCCGGTGCGAAGCCGGACGTAAATCGCAATCAGTGTGCCGAGGAGCACGAGCATCAGCAGCACGCTGAGCTCGACGAGCAGATGGTGCCAGGTGAAAATCCACGCTGCGTTGGTCAGACAGTTCGCCACGAAGAGCTTCCGAACCGGTTGAGCCACTGCCTCGGGCGTGGCGCGCGTCGACAGGGCCCACGTGAAGACGGCCAGGGCGAGGTAGATGAGCCCCCAAATCGAAAACACGTAGCCGGCAGGCACGAACCAGATTCGGTAGCTGTCCGAGATGGCCCCCGTCGTCAGCCCGTTGATGGGCAGTGCATTGGCCATCGCGTTCACGGCAATCATCACGACGAACGAGACGACGGTTGCTGCAATCCACGCGCGACGGCCGCCGTCTTTCACAGCCGCACCCAGACTTCGTTGCGGCGCAGAAAAGGCAGGGTCGACGGGGCGTCATAGCCTGCGAACTGCGGCTCACCTCGAATGCTCAAATGCTCGGCGCGGGCCAGCGCGAGAAGCCGTTGTTGCTGTTCGAGCACCCGGGCGGCTTTGTAGGCCCCCGAGAACCGCAACACCGCGATCGTCTGCGCAGGCTCTTCCCGCAGCTCGACCCGCGAATCACGAGGAACGGGCAGCGAGTCCAGCGTCCGCCCCGACGGCATCACGAAGCAGACCCGGCGACCCTGGTCCGAGGCGGACGAGGTGACGGGTGAAGTCATCGCGATGCGCTCGCTTCCTTTCTCGGGCGAACCGTTGCCTCCAAAGATGTAGCCGGCGAGGCGGCGAAAGCCTTCGCGGAGGCCCTCGTCGAAATCGGAGGTGCTGACCAAGGTCTCGGCCTGAACCCGCTTCGGGTAGCGGCGAACCTCGAGCTCCCCCAGCTGGCTCTCGATTTCGTAGGGTGGCAGCGCGGTGAAATGACGAGAGAGCTGCCATCGCACGAAGCCCAGCGCGGCCACGCCACCCACGGCGC
>JAYUXE010000921.1:0-8150 GCA_043753165.1 Archangiaceae bacterium
GGAAAAGCGTGCGGCGGTGAAGGCACCTGCCAGGGCAACACCTGCTCGTGTCCTGCGGGAAAGAAGACGTGCAACGGCGCCTGCATTTCTTCAGGCAACTGCTGCGGCGATGGCGACTGCTCCGTCGTCCCCGGCCAGACGTGCCAGACCGGACTCTGCGCGTGTCCCGCGGGCCAGAAGGTCTGCGGCAACGCGTGCATCCTCAACGCCGCGTGCTGCACCACGTCCGATTGCGCGGCGGTCAGCGGTCAGACGTGCACAGGTGGGCAGTGCGCGTGCGCGGCGGGCCAGAAGCTGTGCGGCAACAAGTGCATTCCGGACGCGAGCTGCTGCGCCAACACCGACTGCGCCGCGACGCCGGGCCAGACCTGTCAGAACGAGACCTGCGCGTGTCCGGCAGGCCAGCGCGTGTGCGGCGGCATGTGCGTCACCGGCACCGGCTGCTGCATCAACGCCGACTGTGGCACGGGCGGCACCTGCGCGGCCGCGACCGGCGTGTGCACCTGTGGCGCGGGCACGAAGCTCTGTAACGGCGTCTGCATCGCGAGCGCGGCGTGCTGCACGGCGGGCGACTGCACCGCTCCGGGCGTCTGCAAGACCGTCGTCGGCGCTGTCTGCAGCACGGGCGTTTGTTCTTATGGCAACGCGGCGGCGACCACGACGTGCGGCTCGGCCGACAACACGGCGTGCAACGCCCCCGACACCTGCGATGGCGCTGGCACGTGCGTCGACCAGGTGAAGCCCGCGCTCGCCGGCTGCCGCGCCGCCGGAGCCGACGCCACCTGTGACCCTGCCGAGGTCTGCAACGGCGTCAGCGCCGCGTGCCCCGTCAATGCGTTCGCTTCCACGGCGACCGCGTGCGGCTCGGCCGATGCGACCGCCTGCAATGCGGCCGATGCCTGCGATGGCGCCGGCGCGTGCGTGAATCGCGTCAAGACCGCCACGACTGTCTGTCGCCCGTCTGGAACGAGCGCCGAGTGCGACCCCGCCGAGAGCTGCGACGGCACCTCGGCCGCGTGTCCCCCGAACGTGTTCCCGACATCGTCCGCTTCGTGCGGCTCGAACGACAACACCGACTGCAACGCCCCTGATTCGTGCGACGGCGCCGGCGCCTGCGTCGCGCGCTTCAAAGCGTCGACCGCCGTCTGTCGTGTCGCGGGCGCGAGTGACATCTGCGACCCTTCCGAGAGCTGCACTGGCAGCACCGCCACCTGCCCGGCCAACCAGTTCGCCGCGGCGACCGTCGCCTGTGGCTCGGCCGACAACTCCGACTGCAACGCCCCCGACACCTGCGACGGCAGCGGGGCTTGCAAAGACAACGCGAAGCCCGCCACCACCGTCTGTCGCGCGGCGGGCGCCAGCGCGACATGCGACCCCGCCGAGAACTGCACCGGCAACAGCACCACGTGCCCCGCGAATGGCTTTGCCACGAATGGCACGAACTGCGGCGGCATGAACGCCTGTCAGTTCGGCGCGTGCACCGCGTTCCAGTACACACCCAGCAACTTCAACCCGGCCGCGCTGTCGCCCGTTGGCGCCGTCACGCTCAACTGCGGCATCACCACCTTCAACTCGCAGACGCTGGCGTTTGGGAACTGGTGCCTGAATCAACCGCAGCCGGTGCCGTTCGTGCTGACGCAGCCGGGTGCTCCCGACGTCATCGTGCTCGCGATGAATTCGCTCAACATCCCGGTCGCGAACCTGTTCGACATCAGCGGAGATCGCGGTGTCATCCTCGCCGTCTTCGGCAACGCGACCATCAACGGCACCATCACGGCAGACGCGTCGGGCACCACGCCTGGCCCCGGCGGCAACAGCAGCGCGTGCGGCAGCAGCACCGGCAACAACGGGATGAAGTCAGGCACCGCGGGCGGCGGCGCAGGCGGAGCGGGCTTCGGCACCGACGGCGCAGACGGGGAAGTCGCGGCGACGGGTGGACCCAAAGGCACGAAGGGCCTCCAGGGCGGCGCGGCCACCCTCATCGCGCTGCGCGGCGGCTGCTCAGGCGGGCAGGGCGGCGCCGGCACGGCGGCTGGAGCGTTGGGTGGTGGCGGCGGCGGCGCACTGCAGATTTCGGCGGCCGGTGTTCTCGCGCTCGCGAATCATGTCTCTGCCGTCGGCGGGGGCGGTCGCGGTGGCCAGAGCCGCACGGGCGCGGGTGGCGGCGGCAGCGGCGGCGCGCTGTTGTTCGAAGGCGACAGCATCACCTTCACGGGCTTCACCCGGTTGAGCACGAACGGCGGCGGCGGCGGCGAAGGCGGCGACAATGGCGGCAGCGCAGGCGCTTCGGGCACGGAAGGAAGCCAGACGCTGGCGGGCGGCGCGAGCAACGGCGGCAGCGGCGCGGCGAACGATGGTGGCAACGGCGGAGCAGGCGGCCGCCTGGGCGTGGCTCCCACCGTCGGCAGCGTCGGGACCAGTGGCGACGGCGGCGGCGGTGGCGGCGGTGGCGCAGCCGGCCGCATCCGCTTCAATGCACGCACCAGCTGCGGCGCGGTCGTCACCGGCATGGTCATCACCCCCCAACCCACGAGCAGTGGCACCGGTTGCCCATGATTCCCCTTCTCACCGATTCTGAGCTGCAGTCGTTTCTCGCTGCGAACCCCGGCTGGAAGAAGACCGCGGGGGGCGAGCTCGAACGAACGTTTGAGCTCAAACGATTTCCCGCGGCGATCGCCTTCGTCGCGAAGGTCGGCGCGGCTGCTGAAGCGCAGGACCACCACCCCGACCTCGACATCCGCTTTTCGCAGGTCACCGTGCGCGCCAGCACCCACGACAGCAAAGGGCTCACGGCGCGCGACGTGAAGCTCGCTGCGGAGTGTGACCGGATTTTCGGGCAGGGATGATTTCGTCTGCGCCGTTTCGCCGGTTTGTCGCGCTCGCAGTGCTGCCGCCGCTGCTCGTGTTTTCGGTTTTGATGTGGCTTGCGATGTCGGCGTATCCGGGTGGCACGTGGGAAGAGCCGACCGCGCAGGGGCACTCGCAGCTGCGCAATTTTCTCTGCGATTTGACCCGGCCCACTGCGCTCAACGGCACGCCGAACGCAGAGGGCGCTCAGTACGCCGAGCTCGGGTTGCTCGCATACACGCTGGCGCTGGTGCCGTTCTTTCTCACCGTGCCCGCTGTGTTTCCGGACAGGCGAAGGACAGGGCGCCTCGCGGCGATTGCGGGAGTCCTGGCCGGCATCGGCGGCATCGGCATCGTGCTGGTGCCTTCGTACAAGTACGGGCCAATGCTGCACGGGCTCGCGGTGCTGCTGACCGCGGTGCCGGGGCTGACCGCAGGCCTCGCGGCGACCCTTGGTGTGTTCGGCACCACGCAGTCGATTCGTCCGATTCGCATCGCCGCGCTGGCGACCATCAGCGTCACGGCGCTCGCGGTGGTGGTGTTCGCGATTCAGCTCGCGCGGCAGGTCGAGACGACGCCCGGGCTTCCCGTGCTCGAGAAGCTGGCGATCGCGTGCTCGGTTGCGTGGATGCTGTTCACCGTCGCGACGGTGCTGCCGCGCACTCCGAGCACTTCATGATTTCGGCCCTCGTCGTTTCGCTGTTGGCAGCTGAGCATTTGGCCCTCTGCAACCAGGACCTCGACTGCTTCGTGCTCGCCGCGAAGACGTGTCAGCGCGCGAGCTACTCGGACGCGAACCTCGACAAGCTGAAGCTCGGCCAGCGGCAGGACGAAACGGCGAAGGGCGAGACGCAGTACGTCATCACCGGCGCGAAAGACGGGAAGTGTGAGGTGACGGTGCAGACGCGCATCGACGGCTTCGAGCTCGGCGTTCTGCTCACGACCCAGTTGGGCCGCGCCGCCTCGACGCGCCGCGGGGTCGGCCTGCAGACCGCGAAAGACCTGGGCGTGTTGCAGCGCTGCGTGATGTCGCCCGAGCAGCTGAAGTCGGCGGTCGAGCGCCAGCGCCGCGGCGAGCCTGTGGAGTGGGCCGGCTGCACGCGCGTGGGCTGCGCCGCGGTGCTCGCGTCCGACAACGGCTGCGCCTGGTCCGAGTGCCTCGATGCAAAGCAGTCACTGAAGTGCGGCGAGCAGACGTGTGCGGCCAGCGAGGCGGTGCTGATTCGCGAGCATCAGCGCGATGAACGCCCGTGCCTCGCGACGTGTGCGGCCGGAAGGCCCGAAGCCACCGCCAGCTGCCGCTGAGCTACTTCCGCAGCAGCACGCCTTCGAAGAAGAAGGCCAGCACCGCGACCATGATGAGCCACGTCCACACCGGAACTTTCGGCGATGGCCCCGACGGGCCGCCAGCATCCCGCACCGTGTCTTCCCCGAACCACGCCGCCAGCGCTTCGGGCGTGTGCCGCGACAAATCGGACTCGGCCGAATCGAGGGTCGCCGCGAACGACAGCGACGGAATCGGCGCGTTGTCCGCATCGCGCGACAAATGCGCCCCGGGCTCCGTTACCGGCCCGACGAGGAACGTGCCATCGCGCTGCTTCGCCTGCGGCAAGTCTTTGCCCGACGGACCCTTCACCGCGTTCAGCACCAACGGCGCCTCGGGCCGCAGCAGCGGCGTGTCCCCGACCTTCACCTTCAACGCCTCGTGCTCATCCAACGCGCCCGCGAGCCACGCCGCCATGCGCTGAATCAACGGCAGGAAGCTCGTCCGAATCGCGAAGTCCGACCAGTCGCGATCCACCGAGCTCGTGAACAACGCGACCCGGCCACGACCGCGGCGCGCCACCGCAATCACCGGCGCTCCGTCATCCAGCGACGCCAGCACCTCGCCCGAGCCTTCTTGCGCCGACTCGCCCTCGAGCAACATGTACCGGAAGAACCGCGCCGACATCAGCCCCTCGCGCGCCCGCCCATTGAACGGCGCCAGCACCGGGTGCGTCACCGCCACCTGAGACAACTTCGCCGCGCGCGTCGCCGCATCCACTGCCGTGGGCTCGACCGCCGTCTTCACCACGCGCAGCTGACGCGGCAGCAGCGAGCCCAGCGCCGCGTTCCACGCCTCTGGCTCCACCCGGTCACCGGCCGAGATGAAGAGACCTCCGCCCGCTTCGACGAACGCCTTCAGCTTCGCCGCGACCTCAGGCGGAGGCACCTCGACATTCAGCAACAGCACCACGTCGAACGCCGTGAAGTCCTCACGCCACGCGGCTTCCGAGTCGCGCGTCACTGGCCGCACCGGAGAGCCCACCGCCGCCAGCGCGGCCTCGGTGAAGAATGCCTCGTCGCGCGTTTTCTGCGGCGATGGCGAGCCATTGACCACCAGGGCCTTCAAGTCCTTTGGCACCGGCAACACCACCACGCGCGTGTCATCTGCCGGCAGCGCATCGGCGGCCAGCACCCCTTCAACCACCGCCACCTTCCCGCTGCCGTCGAACCGGTGGCTCAACGTCTTCTGCGCCGTGCCATTCGCCGGCAAATCGAGGAAGCCCTTCGACACCACCACGCCGTCGACCTTCAGCTGCAGCTCGAGGTCCTTCGCTGCCTCGTTCGAGAAGTTCCGTGCAGTGAAGGTGAATTGCCACGCGCGCGGGCCGACCTGCAGGGCGGGCTCGGCCTTCACATCGACGAGCGCGCGGTTCGGCAGCTGCTCTTTCGTCGCCGCATCGCGCAGCACGATTTCCGGCCGAATCTGTTCTTGCTTGAGGCCCTTCACCGTCGGCGGCGCTGCCTCGAGCCGCATCGACGACATCGCGAAGTCCGACACGACCACCATGCGCTTTCCCGGCAACGGGCTGTCTTCCAGCGCGCGCGCCGCGAGTTCGAGGCATCGGTTCAAATCGGCGGGCTCGTACGTCGGCTGCACTTCATCGAGCCGCGCAATCAGCCGCTGACGTTCGAAAGTCGGGGGACCCGGAGGCACGGGATGCGCGTCGCACCAGACCAGCGTCGCCGGCTCTTCCGGAGCAAGCTCCCGCAACGCAGCCTTTGCCTCGTCCCGCGCGCGCTCGAAGTTCGACGTCGACGAGCCAATCGTGGTTGGCGCCGACCACCGCATCGACAGCGAGCCATCGAGAATGACCGCCGTCGCCGAAGGTCCAGAGGAAGCCGCGGCCGCCACGGTGTCGCGCTTCCACTCGGGCCGCGCGAGGGCGATCGGCAGCGCGAGCAGAATCAACGTTCGCAGCGCGTAGATGAGCAGGCGCTTGAGCTTCAGGCGCGAGGCAGTGCGCTTCTGGCTTCTGAGAACGAAGGCAATCGCTCCGAAGGGGACGTGGCGCGGGCGACGGCGATCGAACAGATGCACCAGCAGCGGGATGAGCGCCGCCAGACAGCCGAAGAGAAAGGCCGGGTGAAGAAACGTCACCGGCCCCCCATGCGCCGCGAGAGGAATCGCAGCAGCACCTTGTCCAGCGGCTCGTCGGTGCGCACCAGCTCGTAGTCGACGTCGGCGGCGGTGCACGCCTCTTTGGTCTCGACGAGGAAGCGGCCGAACTCTTCGAGGTAGCTCTGCTTGATTTCGCGCGGATGCACTTCGACGCGCCGGTCGTCTTCCATCGAAAGGAACAGCGTCGGGTCATCGAACGGAAACGTGAGCTCGGCCGGGTCGACGAGGTGAAAAATCGCAACGTCGTGCCGCCGCGCGCGCAACGCGAGCAGCCGCTGCAAGGCATCGTCGCGGTCGTCGAACAAATCAGAGAACGCCACCACCAGCGCGCGCCGCGGAAGCTTCTCGGCGAGATGGTCGGCCGCTGAGAAGAGGTTCGTCGCCCCTTCCGCCTTCACTGCCTCGAGCGTGTCGAGCACCGCGTTCAGGTGGCTCGCCGCCGCGCGCGGAGGCACATCGCGCACCGAGTTCCCCGCGAGAATCGAGACGCCCGCCGCGTCCTGCTGCCGCACCAGCAGGTACGCCAACGCCCCGGCCAGGGTGCGCGCGACGTCAATCTTCGTCATCGCGCCACTGCCGTACCCCATGCTTCCCGACGCATCGACGACCAGCGCGGCGCGGAGGTTCGTCTCGTGCTCGTACCGCTTGATGTAGTACTTGTCGAAGCGCGCCAGCGCCTTCCAGTCGAGGTGGCGCAGCTCGTCACCCGGCGCGTATTCCTTGTGCTGCGCGAACTCGACCGACTGCCCCTGGTGCGGCGATTTGTGGAGGCCCGAGAGCACGCCTTCGACCACCGCCCGCGCGCGAACCTTCAGACCATCGAGCTTCGCGAGGGTCGACGCATCGAGGCTCATGGATGATCAGCCCTTCACGCGCTCGACAATCTGGTCCACCAGCTTCGCCGAGGTGATGCCTTCCGATTCGGCGCTGAAGTTCGGCAACACGCGGTGGCGCAGCACGGGTCGCGCCAGCGCTTTCACGTCTTCCACCGTCGCCGCGTAACGGCCAGCGAGAATCGCGCGCGCCTTCGCTCCAATCACGAGGTACTGGCTCGCGCGCGGCCCGGCGCCCCAGCCGACGTTCTTCTGCACGAAGTCGAACGCGCCCGCTTCTTTCGGACGCGTCGCCCGCACCAGCTCGACCGCGTAACGCACCACGTGGTCGGGCACGGGCACGCGGCGCACGAGCTCCTGGAGTGCGAGGATTTCGTGGGGCGACAGCACCTTCGTCAGGGTCGCCTGCTGCCCCATCGTCGTCTGCTTCACGATTTGAAATTCTTCTTCCGCGCTCGGGTAGCCGACGTCGACGAGGAACATGAAGCGGTCGAGCTGGGCCTCGGGCAGTGGGTAGGTGCCTTCCTGCTCGATGGGGTTCTGCGTCGCGAAGACGAGAAAGGGCGGGTCGAGCGGCCACGTGCGACCACCGGCCGTGACGCGGTATTCCTGCATCGCCTGCAGCAGCGCGGCCTGCGTCTTCGGTGGCGTCCGATTCACTTCGTCGGCGAGGACGATTTGCGCGAACAGCGGGCCCTTCATGAATCGCATCTCGCGCCGGCCGGTCGACTTGTCTTCCTCGAGCACGTCGGTGCCGGTGATGTCCGACGGCATCAGGTCGGGGGTGAATTGGATGCGGTTGAACGAGAGGTTGAGCACCTCGGCCAGCGTGGAAATCAGCAGCGTCTTCGCGAGGCCCGGCACACCGACGAAGAGACAGTGGCCGCGCGAGAAGAGCGAGATGAGCAGGTGGTCGACGACGTCGCGCTGCCCGACGACCCGCTTCTCAATCTGTTCCAACACATCGGCGCGGGCTTTGGCCAGGGCTTCGACGCCCTTCAAATCGTCGATCGAGGTTTCCATGT
>JAYUXE010000922.1:0-3511 GCA_043753165.1 Archangiaceae bacterium
TGATGGATGATCTCTGCATGCTGCTGGGCGGACGCATCGCCGAAGAGCTGACCTTCGGCGAGATGAGCGCCGGCGCATCGAACGACATCGAACGGGCGACCAACATGGCGCGGGCGATGGTGATGCGTTGGGGCATGAGCGAGAAGCTCGGGCCGCTGACCTTCGGCAACGCGCAGGGTGAAGTGTTCCTGGGTCGCGACTTCGCGAGCAAGCCCGACTACTCGGAAGACACGGCCCGCCAGATCGACGCCGAAGTGCGCGGCATCGTGATGGGCTCGTACGAGCGGGCGAAGAAGATCCTGGTCGAGAACGCCGAGCCGCTGAAGCGCATCTCGGAGGCGCTGGTCGAGTACGAAACCCTCGACGGCCCGGACCTCGACATGCTCATCCAGGGCACCGCGCTAACGCGGCAGAAGCCCGAGAAGCGCGTCACGGCGCCGCCGAAGCTCGACGAGAAGAAGAACCGCCGCATCCTCGACGCGCTCGAGGGTCTGCCGGGCAAGCTCGAGCCGGAAAAGGCGTAAACCCCCTTTCTGCCGCATCATGGCCCCGCCGACCAAAACTGGTTCGCGGGGCCGTTTTGTATCCAATGATCCACTTCGACTTCGGTTCACGCACCTTCGTGATGGGCATCGTGAACGTCACGCCCGACAGCTTCAGCGACGGAGGCAAGTACTTCGACCCTGCGGCCGCGATCGCTCACGGCGTCGCCCTGGTCGAAGCCGGAGCCGACCTGCTCGACGTCGGCGGGGAATCGACACGCCCCGGAGCGGCCGAGGTCTCGTCGGAAGAAGAGCTTCGCCGCGTGGTGGGGGTGATCGCCGGGCTGCGCCGCGCGTGCCCTGCGACCTTGGTGTCCATCGACACGTCGAAAGCCGCAGTCGCCCGGGCGGCGGTCGACGCGGGCGCGGCGATGATCAACGACGTCACGGGTCTCCGCGGCGACCCCCTGCTGGTCAAAGTCGCGGCGGACACCGGCGTGGCGTTGTGCGTGATGCACATGCTCGGCACGCCGCGCACGATGCAGCAGGACCCGCGGTACGGCGACGTGGTGGAAGAGGTGAAGGCCTTTCTGGCCGGTGCGGCGGAACAGGCGATCGCGGCAGGGGTGGCCAGGAATCGGATCCTCGTCGACCCCGGCATCGGCTTCGGCAAGACGACGGATCACAACCTCACCCTCGTGCGGCGCATGGGCGACTTCCGGACGCTGGGCTTCCCGCTGCTGGTCGGGACCTCGCGAAAGAACTTCCTGGGGCAGGTGACGGGGAAGCCGGCGCCCGAACGGGGCGTGGCGACGGCGGCGACGGTGGCGATTCTGGCGGCAGCGGGCGCGGCCGACGTCGTCCGGGTTCACGATGTTTCCGAGGCCGTCGACGCGGCGCGGGTGGGCGACGCGGTGCGGTTCGGGTATAGGCCGCGGTCATGAGCACAGTGAAGAAGCCGGTGAAGCTGTTCGGCACCGACGGCGTTCGTGGCGTGGCCAACGTCTTTCCGATGACCGCCGAGATGGCGATGCAGCTGGGCCGTGCCCTGGCGCACCTCATTCGCAGCGGCGGGCATCGCCACCGCATCGTGATCGGCAAGGACACCCGGCTCTCGGGCTACATGCTCGAGCAGGCCCTGGCGGCCGGCATCATGTCGATGGGGGTCGATGTGGAATTGGTGGGGCCGCTGCCGACTCCGGCGATCGCGAACATCACGACGTCGATGCGCGCCGACGCGGGCGCCGTCATCTCGGCGTCCCACAACCCGTACCAGGACAACGGCATCAAGTTCTTCTGGCGCGACGGCTTCAAGCTGCCGGACGAAACGGAAGCGAAGATCGAAGCGCTGATCTCCGACGGCACGGCGATGGACGAGATGCGCCCCACCGCGACGATGATCGGCAACGCCAAGCGGCTCGAAGACGCCGGCGGCCGGTACATCGTCTTCTTGAAGAACACCTTTCCCCGCGAGCTCACGCTGGAAGGGCTGACCCTCGTCGCCGACTGCGCGAATGGGGCTGCGTATCGCGTGGTGCCCGAAGTTCTCGAAGAGCTCGGCGCGACCGTGATCAAGATGGGCGTGGACCCGGACGGGAAGAACATCAACCACGAGTGCGGCGCGACGCACCCCGAAGGCATGGCGAAGGCCGTGCTCGCGCACAAGGCGCACCTGGGGATCGCGGTCGACGGTGACGCCGACCGGTTGATCGTGGTCGACGAGAAGGGCGAGGTCGTCGACGGCGATGCCATCATGGCGATTTGCGCCAGCGAGCTCGTGCGCCGCAACGAGCTCAAGAAGAACACCCTGGTCACCACCGTGATGAGCAACGTCGGCCTCGAGCGCGCCGTGCAGGGCCTCGGGGTCAAGGTCGTGCGCACGAAGGTCGGCGATCGCTACGTCGTCGAAGAGATGCGCAAGCACGGCTACAACTTCGGCGGCGAACAGTCGGGCCACCTGATCTTCCTCGACCAGTCGACGACGGGCGACGGCACGCTGGCCGCGTTGCAGGTGCTGGCGGTGATGTGCCGCGCCGGCAAGCCGATGAGCGAGCTCAAGAAGATCTTCGAGCCCGTGCCCCAGACGCTGCTGAACGTCGAAGTGAAGTCGCGCCGTGAGCTGTCCGAGCTGCCAACCGTGCTCGAGGCGATCAAGGCCGTCGAAGGCAAGCTGGGCACGGAAGGCCGGGTGCTGGTGCGTTTCTCAGGCACCGAAGCCAAGGCGCGGGTGCTGATCGAAGGACCCAACGCCCAGAACAACCAGGCGTGGGCGGAAGAGATTGGCGATGCGCTCAAGCGGGCGCTGGCGGTCTGAACGTGCCAGCCGACGCGTGGGTGAAGAAGTGGGATGCGGGTGAGCTCGACGCCGAAGCGCTCGAGTCGGCGTGGGGCCAGTCAGAGCCGCTGCGCGATCACCTGTTCGGCGAGCTGGTCAAGAGCCTCGCCAAGATGGGCAACTTCTCGCTGGCGGGAGATCTGCCGGAAGACCTCGGGGACTTTCTGTCGGTCGAAGAGGTTCAACTGCTGAAGACGCGGCTGCTGGCCGAGACGGGTCGCGAAGAAAGCGAGTGGCATTTGGAGTTCGACTTCTACTTTGGCGACTGATCTGCACTTCGAGGATCACGGGGAAGGCCCGCCGGTCGTGCTGCTGCACGGCTTGATGGCGTCCAACCGCGTCTTCGATGACGTGATCGCCGCCGGGAAGAAGGACTTCCGGTTTCTCACGCTCGACCTGCCGCACTCGGGCAAGTCGTTCGGCTGGGCGCAGATGAAGCCCGAAGACATCGCGCAGAAGATCGCGCCGTGGCTCAAGTCGAAGGGCGTGCGCCGGGCCACCGTGGTCGGCCATTCCTTTGGCGGGCTCGTCGCGTTGGAGCTGGCGACGCAGTTTCCAAAGACGGTGAAGCGGCTGGTGGTGGCGAGCGCTCCCGGGTTGGGGTTGAGCGCGCAGACGAAGAAGCTTCTGTATGCACCGCGGGTCGAGAAGGCCGCCGCGATGATTGGCCAGCTGCCGATGATGAAGCCGTTCG
>JAYUXE010000923.1:0-8137 GCA_043753165.1 Archangiaceae bacterium
TCGCAGGTGACGGTCGCGTCGGGGCCGATCATCCGTTCGACGCTCGAGTGCGAGATGTCGCGCTCATGCCACAGGGGCACGTTTTCCATCGCCGACACCGCGTAGCCGCGCAGAAGCCTGGCGAGGCCGCTGAGGTTCTCGGAAAGAATCGGGTTCCGCTTGTGCGGCATGGCCGAGCTGCCCTTCTGGCCGGCGGTGAAGTTCTCTTCGACTTCGCGAACCTCGGTGCGCTGCAGGTGCCGAACTTCGACGGCAAACTTCTCGATGCTGCTGCCGAGCAGGGCAAGTGAGGTGAAGTATTCGGCGTGGCGATCGCGCTGGATGATCTGGCTCGACGCCGGGGCCGGACTCACCCCGAGCACCTGGCACGCGTGCGCTTCGACGGCCGGAGGAATGTGCGCGAAGGTGCCGACGGCCCCGGAGATTTTCCCGACGGCGATGGTCGCGCGCGCGGCTTCCAACCGCTTCCGGGCGCGCTTCAGCTCGTCGAACCAGATGGCGAGCTTGTGCCCGAACGAAATCGGTTCGGCGTGAATGCCGTGGCTGCGGCCGACCATCGGAGTGTCTTTGTGCTCGAACGCGCGCGTCTCGATTGCCTCGAGACACCGGTCGATGCCACCCAGCATCAGGTCGGCAGCATCGCGAAGCAGCAGCCCGAGCGAAGTGTCGAGCACGTCGCTGGACGTCATCCCGTAGTGCAGCCAGCGCGCCTCGGGCCCGATGCGTTCTTCCATGAAGGTGAGAAACGCGATGACGTCGTGCTTGGTCGTCTTCTCGATCTCGTCGATCTTCGCGACGTCGGCCTCGGTGAAGTCGCCGGCCTTCGCGCGGCAAACCTCGAGCGCTTCTTTCGGCGCGATGCCCGCCACCACCATGCCCTCGAGCGCCGCGAGCTCGACATCGCGCCAACGGCGCAGCCGCGCTTCGTTGGACCACAGGGCCGCCATCTCTTTCCGCGAGTACCGCTGGATCATTCGACCACGCGTACCGCGAGGCCCTTCTGCGCCGCAAACGTTATCAGGTCGAGGGCGAGGGCCTTCGCGTCGCCGAGGCGGCGCGCGGTGACGAGGTTCAGGGTGAGGTCGACGCCTTCGGGGTTGGCGACGGCCAGGGCGCCAGGGTCGATCTTCTCGTGGAGGATGCGGTTGGCGAGGCGTCCGGCCTGCTGACCCAGGGACGTGGCGGCGGGCGAGAGGGAAAGCAGCGCTCCCTGTTTCACCTGCCCCGGCGCGAGCCCGACCAGCGGCAGCTTCTCTTCGTTGCTCCAGGCGATGAGCCGCTGCACGACTTCGGCGTTGCCGACGGTGCGATCGGAGATCATCACCACCGCTTCGATCTTCGAGCGCGCGGCCTTCAGCGCCTTGTCGAGCTTCGCAGGCGAGTCGAGCTCGATGGGCACCAGCGACAGGCCCTTGTTGCTGGCGAACCCGGCGGCCTCTTCGAGAAACTTCTGCGAATAGCGGGGGTCGGCGACGACGCCGACGCGTTTGACCTGCGGCAACATCGCCTTGATCGCCGAGAGCTCGAGCGAAAGGTCGGACGTGAGCGCGATGCCGGTGATGTTCGACCCTTCGAGCTCGTACTTCTGAAAGTACGGCACCATCACGAAGACGATGGGGACGTTGGTGAACTGGCGCCTGGCGCCGACCGCGGCTGCGGGGCCGATGGCGAGCACCATCGCGGGCGGGTTGTCGGCGGCCTTCTTGAAAGCGCGCGCGGCGGCGTCGGTGCCTTCTTCGAGCGTGATTTCCTCGAGCGTCGCGCGGGCTTCAGCGGCAAAACCGGCAGCCACGGCGGCGTAGGGCCCGAGGTCGGCAGACTTCACCACGAGCACCTTCGGCCGGCCGGCAGCGAAGGCAGTGGTCGAGAGGACGAGCAGCGCGAGCGCCGCGCGACTCACTTCGGGTCGGCGCAACACCGGAACCCGACCTCGGCGCTCTTGCCACCGGAACCACCGGCCTGGCGCGCCGAGCAACGAACCGCGAAGTCCGCGCGCGCGAAAGAGCCACCCTTGATGACTTTGTCGGCCGTCCATTCGGATGCGTTGCCTGACAGGTCGGCGACGCCGAAGCCACTGCGGCACTTGGCGAAGCGTCCCGAGGGAGACAGCGTGCGATCTTCGCCCGTCTCGTCTTCCGTGTTGCAGGCGTTGGCGTCGAACACGTTGCCGTACGGCCAGCGCGCGTTGCCCGGACCCTTGCACCCCTTTTCCCATTCTTCCTCGGTGCACAGGCGCTTCGACTTGCCCTCGCACAGCCGCTTGGCATCGGCGAAGCCGACGTTGACGGTGGGGTTGGCGCCGCGCTTGTTGGGGAACTCGAACTGGTCGATGCAGTAGGCGCCGACTTCGATGGTCGACAGCGCCTTTTCGTCGAAGCCGCGCATCGAGTCGTCGGCGGCGGTGCCCATCTTGAAAGTACCGGCAGTGACGAGGCGCATGCCGTCCGCGCACGGGCCTTCTTGCGTCGCGACAGGGGCTGGCACGACGGTCGGGTTCTTCACCACCGTTTCCCTGGGGTCTTTCTTCCCGGCGGCGACCTTCTCTGCGTTCACCTTTTCGCGCTCGGCCTTGTCGGCGGCGGCCTTCTCGGCATCGGCGAGGCGCCTGGCCTCGGCCGCAGCGGCGCGCTCGGCCTTTTCGGCAGCGGCCTTCTCGGCAGCGACCACGGCCGGCGACTTCGCCGCAGCCGCTTCGGCGGCGGCCTTCTCGGCAGCGGCGCGTTCAGCGGCGATGCGATCGGCTTCGACCTTTGCGGCCTCTTCCTCGGCCTTGCGCTGCACGGCGAGGCGGGCCTCTTCGGTGCGGCGCATCTCTTCCGTCTTCCGCGCGTCTTCGAGGCGGCGCGCGGTGTCGTCGTAGGTCGGCTGCGGCACGACGGGCGGCTGCTGCATCTTCTTGAGCAGAATGCTGCCACCGACGGCACCGACGCCGATGCCGACGACGCCCAGCAGCAGGAGCCAGAGGCCGGTGCGACTGCGGGTCGGCTCGCCTGAGTCCAACGGGCGCGCGACGAGCTCTTCCGGCTCGCGAACGACGGGCATCCCGTTGCGGGTCTCTTCTTCGTCCAGCGCCGCCTGGGCGAGCAGCTGCCCCGACTGAATCACTTCGGTCTCTTCGTGCTCGACGTGCGGCGTGTGGCCGTTGCCCAGGCCGTTGCCGTTCAGCGCCGCCTTCAGCTGCTTCGAGTCGACCGGCTGCGTCATCTCGGGAGCGAGGTTCTCGCTCGACAGCAGCTCGACCTCTTCCGAGATGGGCGGAGGCGGCGGCATGTCCGGCACGGGCGGCGGCGGCTTGTCGCGGCGTGGCTGCAGCTGCAGCATGCCGGTCGTGGTGCGGGGCCGGGCGGGAACTGTGGTCTGCGGCGACATCGCCGATTCGGGCTTGTTCTTCAGCGGCGGCGGCGAGACGCGGCGGCAGATGTCGATGAACTCGGCGATGAATTCGCTGGCCGACTTCGGGCGCGCCAGGGGGTTTGCGTTCAGCGCCTTCCGGTAGAGCCCTTCGATCGGCTGGGGCACTTCGGGGTTGCGGCGCTGGAGCTCGGGCATCGATCCATCGGGGGTGAGACCCGACAGCATCTCGCCGAGGATGACGGCCATCGAATAGAGGTCGGTGCGGAAGTCGACTTCGCGGCCTTCAGCGAGCTCGGGCGAGAGGTAGCGGTCGGACTTGCGGGCCTTCATCGCCTGAACGAACGGCAGCCGCGGCATCGCGAGGCCGAGGCCGAAGTCGGTGACCTTGAGCAGGTCGGGCAGCACGAGCACGTTCTCGGGCTTCAAGTCCGAGTGCGGGCCGACCTTGTGCGCGCCGTCGAGCGCCGCGGCGATCTGCGCGAGAATCGGCTCGATCTCACGCAGCGCGAAGAACTGACCCTTCTGCAGGCGCAGGTCGATGATCTTCCGCAGCGTCAAACCGTCGAGGTACTGCGACGTGTAATACGGGCGATCCTGGTCTTCGCCTTCCTCGTAGACGCGAACGAGGTTCGGGTGGCTCAGCTTGCGCGAGAGCCGCATCTGCTTCGCGAAGCCTTTGCGTTCGTCGGCGGTCTGGCAGAGCTTGGCGTTGATGACCTTGAGCGCGACCTCGACGTCGATTTCCTTGTCCTGCGCGCGGAAGACGAAGCCCAGCGGGCCGATGCCGACGATGTCTTTGACGAGGTACCGGTTGCTGACGAGATCGCCGGGCTTGTAGGGGGCGCCTTCAATCGATGAAGACGTCGGACGCCGGCGAGAGAACGTCGCAGTCGCCTGGCGCACGCCGCCACCCGCGAGCTTCTGCCCGCAATTGGGGCAGGACTCACTGGTGTCAGCGACATGACTGCCACAGCGATAACAGAGCAACGAAACGACCCCTTAGGACCCGGCGGTCAGCGAAGTAACAAATATCGGTTTTTACTAAGAAAAGTTGTCTCTTACAATTTTGTCACGCCCCTCTCAGCCCGTCGAACCAAACCCTGCAGATCCACGGGCGGTTCCGTCGAGGACTTGAACCTCTTCCAGCGTCGCGTGTGCAACGGAAGCGATCACCAATTGGGCAATTCGGTCGCCCCGCTTGAGGGTGACAGCCCCCTTCCCCAGGTTGACGAGGATGACCTTCACCTCGCCCCGGTAGTCGGCGTCGATGGTTCCGGGGGTGTTGAGGCAGGTGATGCCGTGCTTGAGGGCGAGGCCCGACCGGGGGCGAACCTGGCCTTCGAAGCCGGGCGGAATTTCGAACGACAGGCCGGTGGGGACGGCGAAACGGCCCAGACTTTCCAGCGTGAGGTCGGCGTCGAGGTCGGCATGCAGGTCGAGGCCAGCGGCGAGCGCGGTCTGGTAGGCCGGAAGGGGCAGGTCAGAACTCGGTCGCGTTCGGCGGACTTTGACGATCGGGGTCATGAACGCCGCCGTCTAGCACCGTCGACGCCGGGTCGACACCGCCCGCTTTCAGGGCCTGCAGCAGCTTCGGGCTCGGCTTCCGGGGCGCAGGCACAGCGACGGGCGCGGGAGCGAGCACGAGCGCGTCGACGATGCGGGCCGACTTGAAGAGGAAGGGATCCATCGGCTGGTGGGCGAGCTCGAGCTGGTAGTGCAGGTGCGGCCCGGTGGATCGCCCGGTGTTGCCGGACTCGCTGATGGTGTCGCCCGCCTGGACGACCTGGCCGGTGACCACGCGCAGGCGCGAGTTGTGGCAGTAGGCCGTCGAGACCCCGCGGCCGTGATCGATGATGACGACGCGGCCGTTCACGGCGTCTTCGCTGGCGCGGCGAACGATGCCGGGCGCGGTGGCGATGACGTCGGTGCCTTCGGGAATCGCGAGGTCGACGCCGGTGTGAAGCTGCTGGCGGCCCAGGGTCGGGTGGTTGCGGTAGCCGAACGGCGAGCTGACGCGGGTGCGCGGGTCGACAGGCCAACCGAGGCCGTACGCAGTGCCGAGGGTCAGCGCCTGCGACGCGGCGTCGATCGCTTTTCGTTCTGACGGGGGAAGCTGTTGCGCGAGCACCTGCAGTTCCAACGGGCGGCTTTCAGATCTCGCCCGCTGGGCGGCGAACTCGGCGGCCGGGTAGCCCACGAAGATGGCGAGCACGGCGGCGTCTTCACTGCCGAGGTCCGCCTTCGCGCGCGCGATCATTACGCCGAAGAGCTCGGGGCCACGGGTCGCGTCGTCCAGCAGCGCCTTGTCGATCGAATACCGGGTGGCCAGGGTGAGCGCGAGCTGCCGCTGTTCGGCGTCGCCCCGGCGAAGGGCAGCGAAGACGCCGCGGCCGATTGCGGGGCCTTGCGGAATCGCGGCCAGCTGTTCGGGCTGCGGCAGGTTCAACGGTACGGGCGTCTCGATCGTCTGCGATTCGTAGACGCCCCCCGAGTAGTACGCGAGCAGCGGGCGGGCGGTGTTGGGGGTGCCGGCGATTCGGGCGATCGTCCCCCGAAGCAGGGCCCCGGGTGGCGTGTAGTACGCGGCGGCCCAGAGGCAGACCGCGGCCGCGAAGAAGTCGAACATGCCTCTGGTGCGCGTGGCGAACACGTCAGCGGAAGAACGACAGCAGCGGCAGCGCGTCGATGAGCGCGGCAAGGGCAAGCGGCGTCGCGAGAGCGGTGCCGATGAGGCCGAGCGTCCACGGGCTGCGGGGCTTCGAGGGTTTCTTCTGGCCGGAAAGAATCGCGAGCCGTTCGGCCGCAGACAGCCCATTCGCCGCGGGGCTCGACAGGGCGTCGGCGTGCTGCAGCGCGCGAAGGACGGCACGCCAGCCGAGCGCAATCGAGACGTGAAGGAACGCGAGGAAGGCTACCGCCCGCGCGAGTGGCTGCGCGATGGAGTCAGGGGTGATGCCGTTGCGCAGAGAGATGAACAGCGCGCCGTCGACCATGCGGGCGATGGCGTACGCACCGGCGAGCGCGAAGATGCCGGTGATGATGGGCCGCATGATTCGCATCGGCGTCGGCTGCTGGTTCACGCGCTGCAACAACGTGCGCCAGGTCTCGCGCCGAAAAGCGCTGGGCGCCGATTCGCGGTAGCCCACCATGGGCACGGTGAGCGCGATGTCGGCCGCCAGTTCCCAGACGAGGGTGAGGCCGCGGGCAATCAGCGTCTGCTCGCGCGAGCCGATGCGATCGACCCACGGCTGCAGCGCCGTGACCTGGGCGAAGCGCGCGTCGAGCCAGGCGTCGAGGCCCTGCACCAGCCACAACAGCCGGTCGTCGACCGTGTCGGCCGCCGCGTGAATGCCCACCGCGACGAGCGCGACGAGGCCCAGTGGCATGAAGAGCCAGCGGAAGTAGCCGAAGAAACTAGAGATCCGCGTCAGCGCCGGGGCGGAAGGGGTGGCCACGCGGCTTGAACGTACACCGGAGCCTTCGGATCTAGATCAACGAGGGCATTGGACGCACTCAGTCACGTCGGTCGACCGCTTCAGTGGACGAGCAGTTCTTCCGCCGGAGCGGCCTCTTCAATCCCCATCACCGTCTTCCAGTAGACGCCGTCGAACGGGCTCGGAGCGCCGACGGGATTCAGCACCCACATCCGGCGGTGCTTCGCGCGGCGGGGACCTTCGGTCTCGATCGCCGTGAGCAGCATGAACTTCCACTCCGCGTAGGGGAAAGCGCTCAGCAGCGGCGGGCCACCCGGGCCAACGCGAGTTTTCAGATACTCTTCGAAGCCGGCGCCGGGATGCAGCAGATCGCGGGTGTGGTCGGGCACCGTGTTGTCCTCAATGAGGTGCTCGACCTGGCCCAGCGATCGAAAAGCCGCCGCCAATGCGGAGTCGCGCTTCAGCTCGTCCGTCTCGCGATAGAACTTCTGCATCGAGCGGACGACCGTCGGGTAGCCCCAGAGGTTCGTTTTCCCACCCGAAGTGCCGTTCTGAACCCACCGCGTGACCGAGATGCCCTTGCGGAACAGGTCGATGAACGGAGCGCCGGTGGCGAAGTCGGGGATTTGAGCGTTGAACCCCGGTGTAGCCACCCTCGGCCGCGAGCGGGTCGTGGAAGTGGTTCACCGCGCGCAGGCCTCCCCACTTCATTCCTTCGGTGAAGCCTTCGAAGCCGTCCTCCCACAGCCCGCCGTGGACGTTCCACTCGAGAATGCTCATCGGCCGCTTGGGTGAAGCGTCGGGCGTGTCGGTACCCGGGTTGAAGTCGGCGTTTTTGAACGGTCATCGACCGTGAGGATGGGTCGTGTACCTGCCATGAACCCCTGTTCGCCGAAGGGATGTCCCTCATCGCACTTGCCTCCGATCGAGCTTGCCGGGGTACCCGACGTAGACGATCACCGGCAAAAGACACTGGCGTTGGGACGCATCGGGGCCCGTCTGTCGGTAGCTCCCAATCCGATCCACCGCCATCGCGGTCAGCGCGGCAGGCATGGGGACCGCGTACCTGGCGCCCGAGTCGCAGCCCTCGAACAACTTCCCGTCGGCGTCCACCGCCATCCAGCGCCCCATCATGTCGTCGAAGTAACTCGCCGCACGGGTGATCTGAGGCGCGTTGAGCTTCGGAATTTGATCCTGAAGGTCGCCGAGATCTCCGAACACCAGCGCGTTTTCGAATCGCGCGATCAGCCGCTCGCTGCTGGCGCCGTTGGCGATGCGCGCGAGGGAGATCGACTGAAGCGCGCCGATCTTCGGGTCGACCACGGTGGGGAACGAGTGACAGAAAGGCT
>JAYUXE010000924.1:0-3508 GCA_043753165.1 Archangiaceae bacterium
TAGAAGACGAGGTCGCAGAGGTCGATTTCGTCGCAGACCACCAGCTCGCCTTTCGCCTGCTGGATGCCCTGCTTCAGCGCGCTGCCGTAGTTGGGCGTCTCGCTGTGGAACCACTTGAGGCGTGGGTTCGCCGCACACATGCGGGTGAGGATCTGCGGCGTGGCGTCGCGAGAGCCGTTTTCAGCGAAGATGATCTCGTAGTCCCAGCCACGGCTGTCCAGCCCTGCGGTCAGCTCGCGGGCGGCGGACTCGACGATCGACTCCTCGTTGTAGACGGGGATGACGATGGAAAGATGAAGCGGCACGCTCGTAAGGTAACGTGCCTCAGGCATTACGAGTATCGAATTCAAGGAGAGCCATGAAGGTCGCGTGCCCTTCCTGCAACGCCAACCTCAACATCGACGACAAGAAGATTCCGGCCGGGGGAGCGCGCATCAAGTGCCCGACCTGCCAGCAGATCTTCCCCGTCAAACCGGCCGCCGCTGCTTCATCAGGGGCCGTGCCGCTTCCTGGCATCAGCGCCGCCAAACCCCAGCCGCAAGACTGGGAAGAAGAGTCGACCCGGGTGATGCCGCCTGAGATGATTCCTGGCGCACTCACCAACGCCGCGCCCCCGTCGAACATCGGCGCCATTCCGCTTCCCGGCGCGCGCGCGCCTTCTCCCACCGTGTCGATGCGGGCTGGGGCCGTGCCGCTGCCCGGCATCAGCGCAGCGCGCCCCGAGGCGGCCCCGAGCTGGGAAGAAGAGAAGACGCGCGTCGGCAACACGACGATTCCCGCGCCCGCAGGCTTCGACTTCGACCCGGCCGCGACGAACACGGGCGCGATTCCGCTGCCGGGCAACTACGAGCCGACCCGAATCGGCGCGCCCGCTGCCATTCCGCTTCCCGGCGCCGGCGCGACGCAGCTTCAGCCCGCGATGGTCGACGACGCCGACTTTGCAGATGACGCCGACGTCGGCATGGTCGATTCCGGCCCGACGTCGTCGTACCCGGCCGCGCCCGTGCCTCTGCCGGGCAACTACCAGGCGACCACGATCCAGCCTGCGCCCAACTTTGCGCGCGCGGCGATTCCACTTCCCGGTTCGGCGACTGAGATTCGAAGGCCTGCGGCACCGGCAGCCGCTGCGATTCCGCTGCCGGGAAGTTACGGCGCGACCGAGATGCGGCAGGTTCCTGCGCCGTCCGCGATTCCGCTGCCTGGAAACTACGCACCGACAGAGTTGCGCCAGACGCGCAGCCCCGAGCCCAGCAACGCGATTCCCCTTCCCGGCAACGCGCTGGCCGGCGACTTCGACCCCTTCGCAGCGACCGGCGAGCACGAAGCCTTCGACGCCAATGCGGCGATTCCGCTGCCCGGTGAAGACATCGCCACGCGTGAGCACCAGGCGTACGACCCGGGCTCGTTGCCGAGCGAGTACGGCCAGTCGTTGACGGGCGAAGACCTTCCTCCGCCTGCGGACCCGTTCTCGTTCGACGCGCCGCCGCCGCAGCAAACGGTGCCGGCCGCTCCGCAGTTCGACTTCTCGGATCTTCCGTCGCCGAAGGGGGCGCCCTACCAGCCGCCGCCGCGGCAGACGCAGGCGCCGGCAATCGACTTTTCCGACTTGCCGTCGCCGCGCGGTGTTCCCGCCCCACAGTTCGACGATCTGCCTTCCCCCCGCGGTGCGTTCGCTGTGCCTGCGACCCCGCAGTTCGAGGACCTTCCTTCGCCCGCGGGCTCTGCGGATCCGTTCGAGTCGCCCGACTTCTCAAACGATCTTCCGTCGCCCGCCATCGACAACCTGCCGTCGCCCGCGGTTTCAGCGGGCGGTGACTTCAGCTTCGACATGGCGCCACCTCCGCCGGTGACGCGCGCAGCGCCGGCGGCTCCGGCCGGTTTGCCGCCTGCAAACCCGTCGTTCGGTGAAGTCGAGTTCGACAGCGGGGCTGAGTCGCTGGAGTTCGACCCGACGAATACGCCCAAGACCAACAGCTTCGACGATCTCGAAGCCGACCTTTCGGCGCCTCCGGTTTCCGCCAAGCCCGCGACCTCGGCCGACGGCCTCGAGATGTTGTCGTTCATCGACCAGACGGCGCGCGAAGCCGGCGTGAAAGAAGGTCAGAACAAGGCGCGCCGTTTCCACATCCGCCGCCGCAGCGGCAAGGTGTTCGGCCCGTTCGAAGACGCGGTCATCATCAAGATGCTGGAAGACGGGCAGCTGCTGGGCAACGAAGAAGTCTCGTTGGACAGCGAGTCGTGGCAGCCCATCGGGGGTGAGCCGACCTTTCAGGCGGCAATCACGCAGCTGATGGAATCGCCTTCGAAGTCGCCCACCACGGCGATTCCGCAGCAGGGCGAGAACGCGCAGTCCGCCGCGTCGATGGATCGCCTGAAGAACCTCTACGAAGGGCGCATGGCGGCCGTCGCCATCGTGCAGGGCAAAGAGCCCGTGCCTTTCCGCAAGAAGCTGCCCTTCATCGTGTTGGGCGTGCTCGTGCTCGCGATTGGCGGCACGGGCGCCTTCCTCGGCACCACGCCGTACGGCTTCTTCGCGTTGAAGGTGTTGTTCCCCGCCAAGGTGAAGGCGGGAAGCCGCGAGTTCGCCGAGCTGCAGGCCGCGAAGAAGTCGCTGCTGTCGGACACGTTCAAGGGTTACCAGCAGGCGCGCGACACGGCGACGGCGACGTTGCGCGTGAAGGAATACCCGGAAGCGCGCGCCATCTGGTGCCAGTCGATCTTCTACCTGCAGCGCAAGTACGCCGCCGCGACGACGGAAGAGATGCAGCAGGCGATGGGCGAGCTTCCGAACATCGAGCTCCTCGGCGAGAAGCACCCCGAAGTGGTGAAGGCGCGCGCGGGCCTGGCGCTGACGCAGAAGAAGTCGGACGACGCGCTGGCGCTGTTGGGTGATGCCATTGCGCGCAGTGAAAACGCCGATGATCTCGAGCTGCTCTTCCTGCGCGCCGAGGCGTACATGCAGAAGAACCAGCTCGCGCAGGTGAAGAACGAGCTCGAGCAGATCTTGAAGCGCAAGCCCGACTCTGCGCGCGCGCTTCACGCAATGGGCAACCTGCACCAGATGCAGAAGGAAGCCGACCTGGCCGCGGGTCAGTACGAAGAGGCGCTGAAGGCCGACCCCGAGCACGCGTCGTCCGCGGTCGAGCTCGCGGCCATCGAGCTGCTGATTCGCAAGGACGTGGCGAAGGGCGCGGTGGCCGTCGAACAGGCGCTGGGCGAGGTGAGCCGCGACAAGCTGGGGCCCGCCGAGCTCGGCAAGGCGCTGGCGCTGAAGGCCGAAGCGCTGGCGATGCAGCACAAGACGGCAGAAGCGGTGCCGCTGTTCGAAGAGGCGCTGAAGGCCGACCCGGGCAACGCGTTCACCAAGGCGCGGCTGGCGGCGGCGTACGTCGCGCAGCACGATCACGAAAAGGCGTTGCCGTTCTTCAAGGCGGCCACCGAAGCGTCCCCTGAAAGCCTGGAGTACGCCGAGGCCTACCTGTCGTCGTTGATCGTGCTGGGCAAGATG
>JAYUXE010000925.1:0-3507 GCA_043753165.1 Archangiaceae bacterium
CGACAACAAGGCGAAGCAGAAGTCGGCGAAAGAGATTGAAAAGCACGCCCGCGAGCTGCAGCAGGAATACGAACGGGCCGCGAACGCGCTCGCTGGGCAGGAATAACTTCATCGAGTAAGGCGCCTGCGAACGTGCGCCTTTGATGGAACCCCCCTCGCCAGTTCCGCCCGACGAGTTCACGGGCACCCGACGCTACACGCCGACCCGCGTCCTGGGGGCCGGCAGCTGGGGGCGCGTCTACCAGGCGTACGACAACGAACGGAACGCGTTCGTCGCCGTGAAGCTGCTGAGCAGGTTCAGCGCGGACGCGTTGATTCGGTTCAAGCGTGAGTTTCGCGCGCTGCAGAACGTGACCCACCCGAACCTCGTCACCCTGTACGAGCTGCTGTCGGACACCGACCGTTGGTTCTTCACGATGGAGCACGTCGACGGGAAGACCTTTCTCGACTACGTGCTCGGATACGGCAGCGACATCGAAGAGCCGGCAACCCCTTCTGCCCTCGTGGGCCCACCGACCGTCAACATGCGGGCGGCCGACGAGACGAAGAGCATGGAGCTGTCGGCGACGAAGGCCGCGCTCGCCGACGGTCAGGAAATCACCCTATCCAAAGCCGCGCCGATTCGCATTCGACCGCCGTTGTCGGGTGGTGCGGTGGTGCGGCTGCGTCACGGGCTGGGTCAGCTGGTCGACGGCGTCTGCGCGCTGCACGCGGCGGGGAAGCTGCACCGCGACATCAAGCCGTCGAACGTGCTCGTCTCGAAGCAGGGGCGCGTGGTGTTGCTCGACTTCGGCCTGGTGCGTGAGCTCGACGAGGCCGACGCGCATCAGTCGCAGGGGCTCGTCGTCGGCACGCCCGCGTACATGTCGCCCGAACAGAGCATCGGCCTGCCGGTGAAGGAATCGACCGACTGGTACGCCGTCGGCGTTCTTCTCTACGAAGTGCTCACCGGAAGGGTCCCGTTCGAAGGAAAGCCGGGCGAGATGATGCTGAAGCGCCGCGACCTCGAGGTGCCGAGGCCGTCGGAGTTCACCGAGCGTGTGCCGCCCGACCTCGAAGCGCTGGCGCTGGAGCTGCTCAACCGCGACCCGGAAGCCCGGCCCACCGGCCCCGAGCTGCAACGGCGCCTCGTCCGCCCGCACGTCACTGCCGCTGCCCGCCCGGTGGCCGAACGCGATGACGCGTTGATTGGCCGCGACGGTCTGCTCGAGCAGCTGCGCGGCGCGTTCGGCCAGGTGCTGAAGAAGGGGCAGCTGGCGTTGTCGCTGATTGAAGGCGAGTCGGGCCTCGGCAAGAGCGCGCTGCTAAACTCGTTTCTCTCGTCCGTTGGTCGTGCGCACGCCGACGCGGTGGTGCTGCACGGACGCTGTGGCGAGACCGAGACCGTGCCGTTCAAAGCCTTCGACGGTGTCATCGACGAGCTCTGCGCGCACCTCGCCTCGCTGCCCGCGGCGCAGGTCGAGGCCGTGCTGCCCCGTGACTTCAGCGCGCTCGTTCGCCTCTTCCCGGTGCTGCGCCGCCTCGATGCCGTCGTCTCGAAGCGGCGTCCGCTGGCCGATGCGGTCGACGTGAAAGAGGTGCGGCGCAAAGGCTTCCGCGCGCTCGCCGAGCTGCTGGCGCGGTTGGCCGAGCGTTCGCCGGTGGTGATCGCCATCGACGATTTGCAGTGGGGCGACTCGGACTCGGCGGCGCTGCTCGAGGCGCTGTTGCAGCCGCCCGACGCGCCCGCGGTGCACCTCGTGACGGCCGCGCGAACGCTGGCGAACGAAGTGGGTCCGTCGCCCGCGCTGAAGGCGTTTCTTGACGCAGCGCATGCAGGCACGGTGACGCGCCGCGCGCTGGTTCAGCGGTTGACGTGCTGGCCGCTGGAGACCGCCGACGCCGAGAAGCTGGCGCTGCGCTTGATGGAAGGCGCGACCGAAGGCTTCGACATTCAGGCGATCGCACGCGAGTCGCGGGGCAGCCCGTATCTGCTCGAAGCGCTGACGTCGATCGCGCGCGCGGGTGGCGAGGTGACGGCGACGACGCTCGAAGGTTGGGTCAGAGCGCGGGTCGAGGCGCTGCCGCACCCCGCGCGGAGGCTGCTCGAAGTGGTGGCGATGGCGAACCGGCCGATCGCGCGGCTCGTCGCGTGGCATGCAGCGGGGCTCGACTCGGAGGTGACGGATCCCCTGGTGCCGCTGAAAGCCGCCCGCCTGCTGTCTGGCAGCGGGGCAGGCCAGAACGAACAGCTCATGGTCTACGACGCCCGCATCGGCCGCGCGGTGCGTGAGCAGCTGGCGGAAGCACGAAGAAAGGAACTGCTGCTGCAGCTGGCCTCGGCGCTGGAATCGTCGGGCGGCGCCGACGCCGAGACGTTGAGCGATTGGTGGGAAGAAGCGGGCCAGTCGCAGCGTGCGTCGAGCGCCGCGGCCGAAGCGGCCGGACGCGCGGCGGCGGTGCTCGCGTTCGAGCGCGCGGTGCGGCTCTACGACAAGGCGCTGTCTTCCGCGCGTGAGACGGACGTCGCCCGCCTGCGCCAGTCACGGGCAGACGCGCTTGCAGGAGCAGGACGCGGCAAGGAAGCGTCGGACGCGTACCTCGAGCTCGCGCGCGCTGAAGTGTCGTCGCCGCTGTCGTCGGACGCGGTGCGACGGGCGAGCGAGCGCCGAAGCCTCGAGCTGCGCCAGCGGTCGACCGAGCAGCTGTTGACGAGCGGCCGCCTCGAAGAAGGGGTGGCGGTGTTGAACGGGGTGATGGCCGAGCTCGGCGAGAACCCTCCGTCGGGCCCGGGCATGGCGAAGGCGGCGGCGGTCTACGCGCGCCTGAAGGTGCGGTTGCGCGGGCTGCGCTTCACGCTGCGGGTCGAGAAGGACGTCGACCCTGATTTGCTCGCGCGCGTCGATGCGTACTGGTCGGCCGCCAAGGGCTTCTCGATCGTCGACCCCGTGCGTGGCACCGGCTACCAGTTCACGCACCTGCGGTTGGCGCTCGACAGTGGCGAGCCGTACCGCGTCGCGCGCGCACTGGCACTCGAGGCGGGGTACCACGCGCTGCAGGGCTCGCCGAACGCGGCCGAGTGCGAAGAGGCGTTGGCGCGGCTGCGTGAGCTGCTGACGCACCACCCGAACCCGCATGGCGATGGGCTGGCCGCGTTGATGGCCGGGTGTTCGGCGATCGGCACCGGGCGCTTCACCGAGGCGCGGGTGCTGCACGAGCGCGCGGTGCAGGTGTTTCAGGAAAAATGTCCGGGCATGACGTGGGAGCTCATCAGCTCGTCGCAGTACCTGGTGATGAGCCTGATGTACCTGGGTGAGTTCGCCGAGGTGCGGCGGCTGGTGCGCGACGTGCGCGAGTCGGCGCTGGCGCGAAACGACGTCTATGCGCTGACGAACTTCCGCGTGCGCGCGACGCCCATCATTCACCTGATGGACGGCGAGGCCGACCTGGCGACGCGCGAGGTGTCGGAAGCGCTGTCGCAGTTCGCGCGCGGCGGTTACTTCATTCAGCACTTCTGGGGCATGCACG
>JAYUXE010000926.1:0-8130 GCA_043753165.1 Archangiaceae bacterium
CCCTTCTCGAGTGCGAGCAGCGCAACGAGCGCTCCCCGCGCGGTGGCAGAGTCGTCGACCACCAGCACGCGGGCTGGGGCGGCCATCTAGGTCCTCACCGTCGAGTGGCGGGCGATGGCTTCGGTCACCTGGGCGAGCAACCGACCCGAGACGCATTCCTTCTTCGACAGGTAGGCGTCGGCCCCCGCCTGGAGGCCTGCGGCGCGGTCCTCCTCGAGATCGCGGCCAGAGACGAGCACCAGCGGTAGGTGGCGGGTGTCGCTGCGGCCCCTGACCGTGCGCGTGAACTGGAAGCCGTCCATCTCGTCCATTCCGATGTCGCAGATCACCACGTCATAGGCACCCTGTAGCAGCTGCTGAAGTCCTGCCGCGCCGCTCGAGACGGCGTGAACGTGAAAGCCGCCCGCCTCGAGCATCGAACGGTGTAACGCGCGCGCGGTCAGCGAATCGTCCACGACGAGAGCCCGGCGCGACCCGCGAACCAGTTCGACACGTTGCTGGGTGCCGACCAGCCAGCCGGGCCGAAGCACCAACACCAGCTCGCCGCGCGCAAGCGTGGTCGCGCCCTGATAAGCCGGCAGGGCTCGGACTTCGGCGGGCAGAGGACGCACCGAGAGCTCGCGCTCTCCCAGCACTTCGTCGACGGCGAAAGCAACCCGTTGACCGCCGGCGGCAACGATCAGCACAGGCTGCCCGGGAGTCGGGGCGTGAGGCGCCCGTAGCTGCAGGGCGGACGCGAGATCGACCAACTCCAGCAGCTGCTCGTGGTGTTCCAGCTTCATCGATTGGCGCGAGACCTTGACCCGATCTGCGGTCGCGCGCACCGCTGACTCGACGGCGAGCAGGGGTAAAGCGAACACCTGCTCGCCGCAGCGAACCAACAGCACCGGCGCTCCTCCGAAATCGGTCGGCAGCGAAAGGACAAAGCGGGTGCCCTGGCCGGGGATGCTGTGAACTTCCACCTGCCCGTCCATCGCGAGCAGCTCATTGGAGACGACGTCCAGCCCGACGCCTCGTCCGGACGACTCGGTGACCTCGGCGCGGGTCGAGAAACCGGCCTTGAACACCAGCTGGCGAACCGCCCCGTCATCCATTCGCCCGAGCGTCGCTGCGTCGGCGATCCCCTGACGAAGGGCGACCTCGCGAATGCGCGCGGTGTTCAGTCCGGCGCCATCGTCGGCGACTTCGAGGAACAGCTGGTTCCCCTGCGCCTCTGCGCGCACCACCACGGCGCCCTCGTCGTGCTTGCCGCGCTTTCGCCGTTCGTCGGGCAGCTCGATGCCGTGGTCGACGGCGTTGCGCACCAGATGAACCAGCGGCCCCTTCAGCCGCTCGACCATGCGCCGATCGAGCGTGACCTCGCCACCGACGATCGAAAGGTGCGCCCGCTTGCCGAGGCTGCGGCACAGATCGCGGACGGCGCGGTGCAGTGGCTCGAGCACAGTCGAGAGCGGCAACGTGCTCACCGCCTTCAGGCCTTCTTCGAGCGCTTCGACCACGGCGCCCGATTCTTCGTTGTCGGCGGACAACCCCTGGATGACCCCGAGCAGCTGCGCGCGCACCTCGGCTGTCTGCGAGAGAAGGCCGACGCGGGTCAGCGCATGCACCGCACGATCGAGCTCGCGTCGGCGCTCGTCGAGGCGCAGCCGCACCTCTCGCAGCCGTTCGACATCGCGCATCATCACCAGCACGTGCGCCGGGTCGACCCGCCAGGACCGCTCGTCGGCGGTGGAAAGCGGCTCTGACCGCTCGGGAGCGGGGCTGACGTCGACGGGAGCAGGCGCGACTGGCTCGGAGGCCTGGGAGACGAGCGCTGCAACGACCGAGGCGATGTCGGGAAGCTCCGCTTCGCGCTCCTGAGCGTGCAGGTCCAGGCGTTTGAGCAGGGTGTCGAGCGCGCGCAGAAAGATGTCGGCCTCGCTCGCAGGCAGCTCGAGCTTGCCGTCGCCGTAAGGCCTGAGGCGATCCTCGAGTGCGTGCGCGATGTCCGATAGATCGAGCAGGGTGATGGTCGCCGCCGTTCCCTTCAGCGTGTGGAGCGCCCGCGCCAACGCATCGAGGTGGGGCGCACGTTCCGTGGCGCTCGAGGTGCGCTCGAGAGAGAGCAGCGCACGGGTGGCCTTCTGACAAAGCTCGTCGGCTTCTTCGACGAAGCGCTTCACCAGCGGGCGCAGCAGCGGGTCACCTGCCATGGGTGGACTCCATGCTGCTCGAGAGCAGGGTCGGAAGGTGAATCAGCCCGACCATGGTGCGGCCGACGATGGTCTGCGCCAGGGGCCCTCGGCGCTCGCGCATTGCGCTCTCGTAGGCGTGGCTGGCCAGCGCGAGCGCCCTCGGCACACCCTCGCAGTCGAGTGCGACGGGTTGACCCGCGACACCGTCGACCACGAGCAGCACCGTCGGGTCCGAACGCCAGGCCCGGCCTCCGAGCAGCGCCGGCAGACTCAGTGCGCTGATCACTTGTCCTTGAAACCGCAGGATCCCGATGACATGCGCGGCAGCAAGCGGAACCGGGGTCAGCCGCTTGAGCGGGACGACGCTGCGCATCGCCTCGAGTGGGAAGGCGAACCGCTCATCGCCCAGCGTCAGCTCGGCCAACCACACGACCGAGTCCTCGGCTTTCTCGCCTTCGGCGCGGCGCTTGAGCCGGGCCGCGCGCGTCGCCAGCAGCGCCAGCTCCTGCTGGGTTTCCAATTCATCCTCGATCATCGCCCGAGCCTTCCCTGCTCGACGCGCGCGACGAATGCTCCGGCGGTCGATCGATAATACAGCGCCGGCAGCGTCTCTGGCCCGTCGACCAGGGCGTCTTCGGGGAGCGCCAGGACACGCACAAGGACTTCCTGCATCAGCGTTCTCGCCCGCTCACGATGGCCCAGGCGCTCGAAGAGCAGCGCGCGCTCGAGAAGCCCAGGAAGGTAGTTGGGCTCGAGGCACGCCAGCAGGTTTTCGGCGAGATCGACGCGCCCGCGATCCAGATGCCCCAGGGCCTCGAGGTGCATCTCGATCGGCCGCCGGTGGGAAGCGGTGGGCGGCCGAGGGGGTGGGGACGGACGAACCGCGTCAGGGCTCTTCGCGCGCGGCGCAGCCGTGCGCGCGCGCGCCCGGCGAAACGCATTGAGCTCGGGTGGCCCACAGCGCTCGAGCCCCACGGGGGTCAGCGTCGAATCCATCGGGCCCAGCACCAGCAGCCCTTTGGGCGTCAGCGCCGAAGCCAGATGCGCCAGTGCGCGGGCAGAGGACTCGGGCGCGAAGTAGACGAGCACGTTGCGGCAAAAGATCAGATCGAACGCCTCGCCCGGTGGATCGTCGAGGAGGTTGTGCGCCTCGAAATGGCAAACCGCCCGTACCGAGGCGAGCACGCGGGACGCCCCGAGCGGCCCCGGCTCGAGCAGGGGGAAGAGCATCGGCCCCGAGGCGCGCAGCGACCACCTTCCATAGACCGCCTCGCGCGCCGCGAAGAGCTTCTTGTCGGCGAAATCCGTGCCGAGCACATCGATGCGTCGGTCAGGCCCCAGTGGCGCGGCCAGCAACGAGGCTGCCAGCGAGTAGGTCTCTTCGCCGCTTGCGCAGCCGGCACTCCAGGCACGAAACACCGGTTGATTCGATCGCGCGAAGTCGTTGATCTCGGCCGTGGCGAGTTCGAAGTGTGCGGGCTGCCGGAAGAAGAACGTCTCTCCGACCGAGATCGCGTCCGAGAACGCCTTTTGCAGCCCGGGGTCATCGTTCGCCGCACGCTCGAGCACCTGGGGCAGCGACGCACCGCTGGACACCAGGCGCTTGAGGGCAGCCTCGAGCGGCGCGCGTTGGATGAAGTCGGGCGCAAACCCCGTCCACCGCGCGACGTGCAAGATGAAGCGTTCGAAGCCTGCCGTGCTCAAGAGACCTCGATCATCGGAGCGCACAGCTTGCCCAATCGGCGCAGCACGCTGCGTGACACCAACGCCGAAGGATCGAGCACGGGCACCGGACCACGGTCGGTCAGTGCTACCGCGCGAACTGCGCGCGTGAGCATCGCGGGATCGATGCCGGCGATCGCCCCTCGTGGGATGATGCGGTCGGGAGGCAGCTCGGTGGGGTCGCGGACCTCGTCGAAGCACAGCGCGAGCACGATCGCGTCGGCATCGATGACCACCAACTTCCGATCAACCCGGCGAACGACGTGCTTCACGGCGAGTGGCCGGGCCATGTCGAGCACAGCAATCACCTGCCCCTCGAGTTCGATCGCTTCCCGCAGGTACGAGTGGCCCAGGGTGAGCCGATGCGTCGCTGGGTGCATCAACACCTGGCGCACCTGTGCGAGAGGCACGGCGACTTCCCGATTGCCGACGAGCGCGGGCAGGAGGTTCAGGTTCACCGCGCGGCGCGTCGCAGCCGCTTCGGCGAGCACGCGCTCGACCTCGACGCGCAGGGCGTCGGCCTTGACCGGCTTGGCCATGAACGCCGTCGCACCTTTCTTCAGGCACGCCTGGGCGCGAGCGACTTCCGAGCTGACGACCAGCACGGGGATGTCGCGCAGCCGCGGGTCGGCGCGCATGTGCTCGAGCACTTCGTCACCCGACATCTCGGGCATCGAAAGATCCAGCAGCATCAACGCGGGAATCGTCTCCTCGAGGCGTTCGAGCGCCTGGCGCCCGTTCGACGCGGTCGACAGCACGTACCCGCTGGCGAGCGCCGCCGAGCAGTAGGCGAGCACGGCGGCGCTGTCGTCGACGAGTAGCAGGTGCGGAAGGCTCATGGCTTGGCCGGCGGTGGAAGAAAGCGTTCGGCGATCTCTTGCAGCGCCTGGGGAGTGACGGGCTTGGTGAGGAAGGCGCTCGCGCCTGCTGCGGTCGCTTGCTGGGCGAGTGCCGGGTCGCTCTGACCCGTGACCATCACGACGGGCACCTTGCGCAGCCGCTCGTTCGAGTCGGCGCGCAGGTGGGTAAGGAACGTGATTCCGTCCATCGCCGGCATCTTGATGTCGGTGATGATGAGCGAAACCGGCATCAGCCTCGCCAGGCGGAGGCCCCGAACGCCGTCATCGGCCTCGATGAACTCCAGATCGCGGCGCTTCATCAGGTAGATCTTGATGATCTCGCGTACGGTCGGGCTGTCGTCCATCAGCAGCACAACTGGGTTCTGAGTCTTCAAACCCGGTAGCTCTTTACGATCTCGTGCACCTGATTGGACACGGTCTTGAGGTTTTGGGCGGCCTCGGTCGTCGAAGCCAGCCGCGAGACGGACTCTTCCATCATTCCGTTGAGGTCCGTCACCGCGGTGAAGATCTGCGCGATGCCCGCGTTCTGCTGGCTCACGGCCGCCGCGATCTGACGCACCGCCACCGAGTTGTCGCGAACGATGTTCGACAGCTCGCGCATGTTCTCGCCCGAGGTCTTGACCTCGACGAGCCCGGCAGACATCTTCTGCGCGCCGCTTTCCGTGATGATGACGGTGCGGCCGATGGCGCCGCTGATGTCGTCCAGGATCTCGCGCACCCGATTTGTGGCTTGAATCGATTGATCCGCGAGGCTGCGGATCTCGCGGGCAACGACGCCAAACCCCTTGCCGTGCTCGCCCGAGCGCACCGCTTCGATCGCGGCGTTGAGGGCGAGCATGTTCGATTGGTCGGCGAGATCTTTGACCGTCTGGGTGATGCCGCCGATCTGCCGGGTGCGCTCGCCCAGTTCGCGGATCTTCTCGGCGATGCCTTCGGACTGAGTGCGAATGTCGATGAGAGCCCCCAGGCTCGACTCGATCGCAGCCTCGCCGGTGCGACTGATCTCTTCTGCGCGCTGCGCGACCTGCAGCACGACCTCGGCCTTCTGTGCAGCCAGGGTCGAGGTCTGTTTGATTTCCTGGGCGGTGACCTGGGTCTCTTGCAGCGCCGCGGCCTGCTTGCTGATCGTGTGCGTCTGCGCCGCCGTGGAAGTGGTCAGGTGGTCGACGGAATCAGACAGCATTTTCACCGACTCACGCAGCGAGATTGGAATCTGACGAAGCTTGTCGACCAGCTTCACGAACGATGCGGCGAGCTGGCCGATCTCGTCCCGCGAGGTCACCGAGATCGTCTGGGTCAGATCGCCCTCATCCGCGATCTTGTTGGTGATGCGGGTCAGCTCGATGAGCGGACGAATCAGTGAGCGCGTGTAGAGCGCAGCGACGACGCTGACGAGCACCACGATCAACAGCAGCACGCCGATCAGATTCACCGCGATGGCTCGAATCTGTTTGCGCGCCGCCAGCTGGCTGAAGCCGACGTGTACGAAGCCCAGCTCGCCGTCGAGGATCGGGGCCCGGATGTCGAGTATCGGATCGCCGGCCAGGTCGATTACCTGCGCGTCTTCTTTGCGGTCGGTCTTGACGGCGAAGAAGGCCCGCGCTGCCTTCGCCTGATCACCCGCGGCGCCCATGATTCGCCCCGTCCCGTCGAGGACGAGGATGTACGACATGTTGCTGCCTTGAGGCGCCAGTTCCTCGAGGGTGGTCTGCACCGCGTGGTCCTGCTCCTCGGCGACAACCGAGCCAAGGCGTGAGACCATCACGAGCGGAATCGTCGACCCCAGGTTTCTTCCCTGAGCTTCGAAGGCCCGATCGATGACGGGCAGCAGCAAGAACCCAGCGGCGAAGACGAACGCCAGCGCCCCGAGAATGACGGGGGCCAACAGCTTTACGGAGAGGCTCAGTTTGCGCATGGCGGCCCCTACTTCAGCGGGTGAAAGCCGGCGCCGACCGCGATCTGCTGGCCTTCCGGCGAGAGGATGAAATCCAGAAGTCCGGCGAAGTCTCCGGCAGGCTTCTTCCTTGAATAGAAATACACCTGCCGGCCCAGCGGGTATTTGCCGTTGGCCATCGTCTCGGCGTTGCATTCGATCTCTTCGGTGCCGTCCTTGATCTTCAGCAGCTTGATCCCGCGGGCAAGGGGCGCGGCGCCGTAGCCAATGGCATTGGGGTCCTTGAAGACGGCGTTCACCATCCCGAAGGCGCCGGCGGCGGCACGGGTGTTCTCGTACTCCCGTCCTCCCAACACTTTGTTGCGGAACCACTCATAGGTGCCCGAGCCACCCTCGCGGACGAACGCCGAAATGGGCGCGTCAGGCCCCCCCACCTGCTTCCAGTTGCTGATCTTGCCGGTATAGATCTGCTTCAGGTCCGCTTCGGTGATCGACGTCAGTGGGTTGGCCTTGTTCACGTAGACCGCCACCGCATCCTTCGCCACGGGGATCTCGATCGCGGGCGCATTGAAGCGGCTGCGCATCTTGTCCTGCTCGGACTCCTTGATTACCCGGGAGGCAGACGCGACGTCGATCGAGCCTGCGATCAACGCTGCGATCCCGAGCCCTGATCCACCCCCTGAGACCGCGATCACCGCGTCAGGGTTTTTCTTCCGGTAGGCATCCGCCCACCGCTGCACCAGCGTGAAGATCGTGTCGGAGCCCTTGATGCTGATCGGCTCGGCATTCGCCACGCTCGAGGCAACCGCCAACGCCAACAGAATTCGCTTCGTCATTGTGTGTCGCTCCTAGAACTTCGCTTGCAGCTGAAGAGTAAAGACGTTGTCCGCCGGATCAACCGCCCCCGTTACCGTTTGCGTCATCGGAATTTCGTAGATGATGGACGCTTTGAGCGCCTCGTCGAAGTAGTAGCTGTAGAGCAGGCCCAGCGTCGCGACGGCGTTGTTCAGAGCCGGTTTGGCCGGATCTTTGTTGTCCGCCATGTTGAGCGTGCCCGCGAGCGGATCAAAGTAGTCGAAGCGAGCCGCGATCTGGTGGTCGTCGCCGATGCTCTGCACCAGCAGCATGTACCAGCCGATTGCGGGCGCGCCGATCACCTCGAGGTTGTCGCGGGTGAACGTGCGGCCCGCGATCCACTCGGCTTTGAATGCCGTGCCGCCAAAGGGCAGTGGGTTCAAATAGATCTGAAGATCGAAGCCCAGCCGGTTGCGATCATAGAACCTGCCCTTGAACGCAGGATTGAGGCTGAAGTCGCTCGGCTTGTAGGTCTTGCCCACCCACCCCGAGACTCCGGCGGCGATCCAGGTGAAGTCGACGCCGAGCCGCCCCACGACGTCTTTCTCGGTGTCGTTGTCCACGCCAGCGAAGGCCTTGTTGTCGATGCCGTTGCCGTCGAAGACCCCCACCGCCGCACGCACGA
>JAYUXE010000927.1:0-3506 GCA_043753165.1 Archangiaceae bacterium
TCGTCCGAAGTGTGGGTTTGGCCGGGGGGCTCCATCGACGCGGTTTAAACCAACGTGCAACACGGCGTGCAACACGGCATGCAACACGGCGCAACGCGAACCGCTGTTGCGATCGCCGCCCGGCGGTTCTGCTTTCGGCAGGTTGGGCACGCTCGCCGCGTGGTCCTTCGCTTGCTACCCCAGTCGCGACATGAACTTCGACGCGCGACGGATGATTGGATGTTGGGTGTTGGCGGCTGCAATGTCCTGCGGGGCGCCGGGCAGCAACACCGGAGGAGCAGGCGGTGGCGCGGGGGGAGGCTCCGGCATTCCGGCGGCGGAATGCGAGTCGCGCTGCGAAACGAAGGCGCTCAGCTGCGGGAGTCCGTCGGCACAGGCGACGGCCCTGTGCGGCGAGCTCTGCAGCCAGGATCTATCGACGGCGCAGTTGGAGTGCCTCGAGACGAGCACGTGCGCGTCGCTGAACGGGGCCAGACCCTGTGGCATCGGTGGCACAGGCGGAGGCAGCGGTGCGGGCGGAGGCAGCGGTGCGGGCGGAGGTGGCGGGTCGGGCAAAGGTGGCGGGTCGGGCAAAGGCGGCGGGTCGGGCAAAGGCGGTGGAACCGGCGGAGGCGGCGGCTCGCCTGGGAAGCCGGCGTCGCTCACGATCAAGGGCGCAATGGATTCGCTCACGGGCCCCATCTCGACGCTCGACAGCGGCAAGACGAAGCTGATCACGATCCTGGTCGGCGAAGCCAAGATGACGACGACCGCGCCTGCCGTGCAGTTCAACGATGCACCCGACGTCAAGAAAGCGGCGTCGATGACGATCAAGAGCCCGCCATTGGGCAGCTGCACTTCGAAGCCCGAGCTCTCGGTGGGGTCCACTGGCGGTCCCAACCACAATGTGTTGCTCAACTTCGAGGGTACGGACGTGCTCCCCGCTTCAGCGTGCGCCGACTTCGCGCAGGCGGTGAAGATGAAAGGGGTGGTGGTCGAGTTCGCGAACGCGCCCTATTACAACGGCGGCACGGCGACGAAGGTCGAGATCACGCTCACCCGCTGATCAGCGCGTGCCCCAGCGTTCGTCGCGCACCGTGATGAACGCCCACGGCAGAATCCACTGCAGCATCACCAGCGCGAACGCCGCGTACAGCACGCCGTACAACCAGCGGAAGCTGCGTTCGAAGCGCAGGTAATAGGCCGCAGAGAACACCGCCCCCAGGGCGAGCGCGACGAGGCTGCGGCCCATGATGCCGACGTTGGTGTCGAAGATGCGGGGCAGTTCCATCAGCGCGACCGCGACGAGCACGAAGCGCAGGTTCGAGACGAAGAACGTGACGATCGGCAGTACGCGGTTCGACGTCCGGTACCGCGAGAACATGAAGCGCGCGAACGAGAAGCCTTCGACGATGTAGCTGCGATCCCACCGCAGGAACATGCGCGACAGCTGCGAGTAGTTGGTCGGCACCAACGTGTGAACGATGGCGGTGCGCTGGTAGACCGTGTCGTAGCCCTGTCGCAGCACGATGTTCGTCAGCGCCTGGTCTTCGCCGTGGCTCACCGGCCGCCCGAGGAAGCGCTGGTTTTCCCACTCGTCCAGAAACGGAAGAATGACGCCCCTGCGAAAGGCCGACAGGGCGCCGGGGCAGCACGCGACCGCGCGGTACACCGACTGCGCGGCCCGCCCATAATCGAAGGCGAGCGCGAACTGCACCTCGAGCATGCGGCTCATCACGGTGTCGCGGTTCAGCACCGCCACGCGCCCCGCGACGCCACCAATCTTCGGGTCCGCCAGAAACGGGGCCACCATCTCGTTGACGGTGTCCGGGCTGATTTCGCTGTCCGAGTCGATGGTGAGGATGACGTCGCCCGTCGCCGCGCGGAAGCCCGCGACCAGCGCAGATCGCTTGCCCCGGTTTCCGATGAAGCGCACCAGCCGCACCAGCCCCGGGAACTCACGTCGCAGGTGCTGCATGTGGAAGAAGGTGTCGTCGCGCGAGCCGTCGTCGACGACGATCACCTCGAGCTTGTCCTTCGGGTAGTTGCACGCAGCGACGGACCTGATGCTGCGGCCCACCATCGGCCCTTCGTTGAAGGCCGGAATCACCACCGTCACCTTGGGCAACTCGGCCCCTTCGGGCGCGCGGAACGTGCGGTACCGCATCCACAGGATGCTCAAGAGGCCGGTGTAGATGGCCTGGATGATGGCGATCGCTCCGATGGGGTGGGTCGCCATCATCAGCAGCGTCGAGGTGCTGCCGCCGATGTTGGTCGACCAGGCGAGCCAGCCGAGGCTCAACATCGCCCCGACCAGGGGAGCGGCGCCCGCCAACATTCCGCCGAACCGCCGCACCTTCGAGCTCACGGGCGCGGGCCTTCGCGAAGAATGCGGCGCAGCACGCCATCGGGCAGCGAGTACGCCTCGGGCGACGTCATGTCGCCGTGCGCTTGAAGCAGCTTCGTCTCGGCCAACAGCCGCACCATCACGCTCGCCGCTTCCTGCGCGCGCCGCTTGAGCTCGGCCCCGGGAAGGTGGGCGGTGAGGCCAGTGGCGGCGAAACGTTCCATCACGCGAGTCTCCACCAACTGCTGCAGCGAAGCGACCGACACCCGGTCGGCCTGGGCGAGCGCACGAAGCAGGACTCCGGCCGACGTGTCGGCCTGCGCGATCTCGGACTCGATCCACACGCGCAGCGGCGACCCTTCGCGCTCTTCCCGGCGAATCGCTTCGTTCGCGCCTTCGACGCCGATGCGCACCGCCCCCAACGCGCCCTGCCGCGCGCGATCCGCATCGTAGAGCTCGAGCACCGAGGTGCCGAGGCGGCGCAGCAGCAGCGGCACACCGTGAGACGCCTCGACGAGCCGCTGCAGCGCGTCGTCCTCGAAGCGAATGCCCTGCTGCGCGCCGAGGCCCCGCATCATCGAATGCGCCGATTGATCGTCGAGGCAGGGGACGCAGATCGACGGGAAGGCGCCCATGATCGACTGCCCGCCCAGGGTCGACAGCGGCGCCCACAGCAACGGGTGCATTGCCGCGCAGAGCACGACGCCAACGGTGTTGCCCGCGTGCGGCGACGACGGCTCGGAAAACGCGCTGCGCAGGCGGCCCGTCAGCGTCGCCAACACGTCCAGCGCGCGGCCCATTTTTTCCGGCGGCACCGACAAAAGCTGCTCGACCTCGTCGACGACCAGCAGCATCGACGGCGCGGCACTCCCACTGGACGTCGCGCACGCCGTCGCCAGCGCCCGCAACCACGCCGCCAGCGTCGGAGCGTCCAGCGAACCTTCGGGCACCGCCGGCACCACCGCCGCGGGGTAGCGCGCCGTCGTCGAGTCCGACAGCCGCATCACCAGCGTACGCAGAATCGCCTCGACCGCGACCGCGGGCGTCTCGCCGAAAGACACTTCGTGGTGGAAGCCGGCGAGGTCGACGTAGGCCGATGGGCCGGTGGTGCGGCGCGCGACCTCGAGCGCCAGGGACGACTTGCCGAACCGGCGAAGGCCCGTGACCACCACCCAGTTTC
>JAYUXE010000928.1:0-3503 GCA_043753165.1 Archangiaceae bacterium
GACGTCGTTCTTCCCGGTCTGGTGAACGAAGTGCAGCTGGTCTTTCAAGTCGACGAGGTGGTCGAGCGCCTGTTCCATGCGGCTGTTCAGCCCGCGGGCGCCCAGCGAACCGCCGAAGACGAGCACCGAGAAGCGGTCGTGCTTGATCTTGGGGCGCATGAAATTTTCCATCAGCTTCCGGCGAATCGGGTTGCCGATGACGAAGACCTTGCTGCGGGGAAAAAACGCGGCCGCCTCTTCGAACGCGAGGAAGACGGCCTTCACGAAGCGGCCCAGGATTTTGTTGGTGAGGCCGGGCAGCGCGTTCTGTTCTTGCACCGCGGTCGGCACGCGCATGAGCCAGGCCGCCATCACGACCGGGCCGGACGAGTAGCCACCGACACCGACGACGACATCGGGCTGGTACTTGCGAACGATGCGCAGCGATTCGATGAGCGACAGCGGCAACGTGAAGAGGCCAAGCAGCAGCTTCACGATGCCCATGCCCTTGAGGCCGCGCGAGGTGATCGCTTCGAACTTGAAGCCGGCAGCAGGCACGACGCGCGCTTCGAGGCCCCGGTTGGTGCCGACGAAGACGACGTCATTGCGAGGGTGACGCGTGGCGACTTCTTCCGCGAGCGCGATGCCCGGGAAGAGATGACCGCCTGTGCCTCCGCCTGCGATCAACACTCTCACGCAGGGACTCCGTCGGGCGGAGACTGGGCGGCCATCTCGCGAGTGGGCTTGCGCGCAACGCGACGGGGCGTGCCGGCATTTGACGAGATGCTGAGCAGCAGCCCGGCGGCGCCCATGAGCATGATGAGCGAGCTGCCGCCGTAGCTGATGAAGGGCAGCGTGAGGCCCTTGGTCGGGACGAGGCCCATCGCGACGGACATGTTCACGATCGCCTGGAAGCCGATGAGCGAGGTGATGCCGAGACCGAGGTAAGTGCCAAATGGCTCGGACGCAGCCAGCGACGCGCGAATGCCGCGCCAGATGATGACGCCGTAAAGCAGAACGAGGGCGAGCACGCCGAGCAGGCCGAGCTCTTCGCCGATGATCGCGAAGATGAAGTCGGTGTGGGCTTCGGGAAGGAAGAAGAGCTTCTGGCGGCCGTCGCCGAGGCCGAGGCCGGTGAGCCCCCCACTGCCGATCGACATCAGCGATTCTGAGACCTGGTAGCCGACGTCGTGCCGGTGCGCCCACGGGTCGAGGAACGCGAGGATGCGCTTCATGCGGTATTCGGAACGCGCGATCGCGGCGTACGCGAAGGGCAGCGCGAAGAGCACCGAGCCGACGAGGTAGCTGAGCTTGGCCCCGGCCGCGAAGAGCAGCACGAACATCAGAAAGAGCAGCGCGACCGAGCTGCCGAAGTCCGGCTCGAGCATGCAGAGGACGACGAGCAGGCCGGCGATCGCGAGGTGCGGCAGGAAGCCGACCGAGAAGCTCTTCACCTTTTCGCGCTTCTTGGCCAACGAGTACGCGAGGTAGATGACCCAGGCGACCTTGGTGATCTCAGCGGGCTGCAGCGAGATGCCGGGCATGCGGATCCAGCGACGCGCGCCGCCCGCCGAATGTCCGAGCCCGGGGATGAGGACGAGGACGAGCAGGATGATCGCGACGACGAGCAGTGGGTACGCGAGGCGGGCCATGCGGCGGTAGCCGAGCTTCATCGCGACGGCCATCCCGACGAGCCCGATGCCGGCCGCGATCGCCTGGCGCTTCAGGAAGTAGAAGCTGTCACCCGTCTTCTCGAGCGAGGTGATGGCGCTGGCCGAATAGACCATCACCAGGCCCATGCCGACGAGGAGCAGCACGCTGCCCAACAGCAAGGGGTCGTAGCTGATGGATTTGCGATCGGTGGTGGCGATCATCACAGGGCCTTCACCAGGGCTTTGAACGAATCGCCCCGGTGTTCGAAGTGGTTGAACTGGTCGTAGGAAGCGCACGCGGGCGAGAGCAGAACGGTGTCGCCCGAATGGGCCAGCGACTTCGCCCTGGCAACTGCAGCGGCCAGCGTCTCGCACGGGTAGACGGCGAAGCCCTTGTAGGCCTCGGCGATCGCAGGCGCGTCGGCGCCAATCGTGAGCACACCGAGCACCTTGCCCTTCGAGGCGTCGACCAGCGGCCTGTACGGCGAGCCTTTGCCCTTGCCGCCGGCGATGAGCCAGAGGTTGCCGGGAAACGCGTTGAGCGCGACGAGGGTCGAGTCGACGTTGGTGGCCTTCGAGTCGTTGATCCATTCGACGCCGCCGGTCAACCGGACGAACTCGAGGCGATGCGGAAGGCCGGGGTAGGAATCGAGGCCGCGCTGAATCGCGGCGTCGTCGATGCCAGCGAGGCGGGCCATCATCGAAGCGGCCATCGCGTTCTGCAGGTTGTGCGCGCCGCGCAAGGCCCGGTTGGTGACGGTGAACGTCGTGGGGTCGCCAAAGAGCATCACGAACTTGCCGGGCGAGCCGACGACGAGGCCCGAGAAGCCGGCGTTGGTGCGGCGGGCGTCGAGGGTGAAGGCGTAGGTCGGGACCTTCGCGGCGCGCGAGAGGCGAATGGTGTCGAAGTCATCGCCGTTGACGACCGCGAAGCCATCGCGCGGGGCGTTCTTGAAGATGCGCTGCTTGGCCGCGCCGTACGCGTCGTGGTTCGGGTAACGGTCGAGGTGGTCGGGGGTGAGGTTCAGCAGCGCGGCGCCGCGGAAGCGGGCGTTCACGATGCCTTCGAGCATGAAGCTCGAGAGCTCGATGACGTGCAAATCGTATTTCTCGACGCAGGCTTCGGTGAACGGGCGGCCGAGGTTGCCTCCGATGAAGGTCTTCTTGCCGGCGGCGTTGCAGAGCTCGCCGAGCAGCGCGGTGGTGGTGCTCTTGCCGTTGGTGCCGGTGATGCCGAGCACGGGGCCGGTGCCCGCGGGCAGACAGCGCCAGGCGAGCTCGATTTCGCCGATGACTTCGGCGCCGCGCTTCACGGCTTCGACGAGCTCAGGTCTGGAAAGGGGAATGCCGGGGGACACGACGACCACCTCGAAGCCGGCCCAGAATTTTTCGGGCAGCGGGCCGAAGCGGGTCTCGACGCCTTCGGGCGCGGCGGTTTCCTTCTCGTCGAACGCGGTGACGCGCGTGCCACGGGCCTGTAGCAGCGCGATCGCGGCGCGCCCCGACTTGCCGAGGCCCAGAACTGCGGCCGTCTTGGGTTCGAAGGACATGGCTACCTGAGCTTGAGAGAGAGCAGCGCGACGCCGCTGCAGAGGATCGACGCGATCCAGAAGCGGACGATGATCTTCGGCTCGTCCATACCCTTGAGCTCGAAGTGGTGGTGCACCGGCGCCATCTTGAAGACGCGCTTGCCGGTGGTCTTGAAGGACGTGACTTGAATCATCACGGACAAGATTTCGGCGAGGAAGACGCCGTGGATGATGCCGCTGGCGAGCTCGGACTTGCTGAGCACGGCGAGCGTGCCGAGGCCTCCGCCCAGCGCGAGCGCGCCGATGTCGCCCATGAAGATGGTCGCCGGGTACGCGTTGAACC
>JAYUXE010000929.1:0-3502 GCA_043753165.1 Archangiaceae bacterium
CTCGACCCCGCTGCGGTCGCCGACATCAATTGGCGCGCGGACCAGGAAGCGAAGCTGGCCGCCGACGTCGCGGAGCAGGCAAAGCGTGACGAGTCCAACGCGTTCCTGAAGTCAGGCTTCGAGGCGGCGCTCAAGGACCCCGACGAAGAGGGCGGCATCCAGAAGCTGGCCACCCACTTCGGCATCTCGACATCGGCGGCCGCCACGTACAAGGCCGACCTGGATATCGCCTACAAGGCGGCGCAGTTCGACCCCGAGAAGTTCCAGCAGGACGAGCCCGAGCTCACGGCGATGATGCTCAAGCACCGCGACACCGTGAAGACGGTGGTGAAGGACGTGCCTGTGTCGAAGCTGGTGAGGGCGTTTCGCGCCGCGGGCGACCTGGCACAGGACTGGCGCCTCTTCGTTCAGAAGCACGTGGGTGGTGGCTCTGGCGCGCTGGCCGACGCGCTGTCAGGCGTCAATCCCCGCGACAAAATGCGCGAGCAGCAGCGGCTGATCGACGCCGGCCCGGCCGCCGTGGAGACCGAGCGCGAGACACGTGACGCGCCCAGGAAGGGCACGTTCGTTGACAATGCAGGGGCGAAGTACATCCGCGAGCACGCGCCGCACCTCGCGCCGTTCGGCGAGCTGTCGCAGAACTGGGAAGGCCTGGCGATCGCCAAGCTCAGTTCAGACGTCGCGAATCGCGTCCTTCTCGGCCTCGACGACGCCAGCACCGCCGACATCGAGCGGCAGGTCATCGACCGCCAGCAGGCAAACCCCCGCCTCGACCTCGGCGACACCGGCACCTTTGGTGAGGTGCTGGCGGGCAGCGCCTCGACCTCGTTTGTGCTCACCCCCGCGAAGACCGGACGGGGCTCGGTCGACTACGGGCTCGGACTCTTGGCGGCCCCCGCCGCGGGCCTCTTGGCCAGCAAGCCGGGCGGCAAGTACTTGGTCGGCGGCATTCTCGCGAAGGGCACCTTCCAGCTCGAGCAGGGCAGCACCTATGACGAGTCGGCCGCGTGGCGCACTGACGCCAGCCAGCCACTCACCAAGCGCGAGCGCGCCGCCAGTGCGACCGTGTACGCCGCTGCGTCGACGGCAATCGAAATGGGTGAGTTCGGCCTCCTGGCTGGTCTCGGCAAGTCGGCCGGCGCCTTCCGGATGGCGGGCGGCAGAGAGGGTTTTAAGGTCGCGTTCCGTGCGCTGACGCTGCGGTCTCCGGAGTTCCGCGGGTTGCTGCTGCGCGCAGGCGCGGCACTGGTGGGCGAGCCGGCCGAGGAGGGGACCCAGGCGCTGACCCAGGCCGCCGTTTCCTACTTCGCGCGCTCGCTGAAACAGGGCGACTTCCAGCAGCGAGGCATCGGACAGGCCGAGGTCGAGGACGCGCTCGAGCAGGCCGGCGCCGTGCTGCCGTTCTCTGTCGCGCAGACGGCAACCGCGGCCGCCATCGGTCGTGTCTCTGGCGCGCTCGACCACGCCAACAACGTCGAAGGCAACGGACAGGCGACGGCAATCGCCACCACAAAGGACAGCATCACGCTCGCCGCTGCGCCTGCGGCCGTTGCGGAGATGATTCACGACATCACCGCCAAGACGGGCAACCCCGTCACGCACCTCTATGTCGACGCGGAAATCCTCGCCACGACCGCGCTGTTCCAGTCGACCGACAACGCCGAGGGCAAGAGCGACACGGTTGAGGACCTGCTCGGGCCCGGCGGCGCTGCGAAGCTGGCCGATGCGCGCGCCATCGGCGGCAAGGTCGAGATTCCCGCCGAGCTCTACCTGCAGAAATGGGCGGGCACTGCGACCGCAGAGAAGCTGGCGGAGCACACCACGGTGCGGGCCGGGCATCTCACCCCTGCGCAGATTCGCGAAAAGCCGGAGCTGATTGCCGAACAGGCGAAGCTCGTGGTCGAGGAAGCCGAGCGTGTCGAGCAACTGCGGCAAGAGTCTGAAGCGGACTTCTCGGCGCTCGAGGGCTCGCTCGTTGACCGTGAGGTGCTGGGCAAGAACGGCAAGCGCCGCAAGCTGGGGAAAGACGGCTCGAAGAAGATCGGCAACCTCTTCCGCGCCGTCTACAACACGACGGCCGCAAGCTTCGGTCACGAGGTGGCGCGAAAGGAGATCGACGCGGCGCGCATCGAAATCGCCGACACCGACGGTTCGCTCGACGGGCTGCTGCAGGATGTCGAGAAAGACGTTCACCCGCTTGTGTCGCGCGCCGCGGTCGAGGACCCCGTCCAGCGGGCGACGGACATCAACATCGACCCCGTCACAAATCTCCGCAGCTTCGAAGCGTGGAACGCATCCCCGCGCCAGGAAGGAAAGCAGGTCGCTGTCATCACGCTCCCGGATGTGAAGCCGGTGAACGACAGTCCGGTCGGAGGCCACGACACGGCGAACGCGCTCTTTGCCCACATCGCACCCATCGTTCAGGCGGCCGACGCTGAGGCCGCGCGCAAGGGCACCAACTTCCTTTTTCATGGCGACGCCGACTCGCTGGCTGCTGTGGTGGCCGCCGTACAGAAGGCGCTCCCAAAGGGGATGGTCGTTGAAGGTGCGCTCGCGGCGGACGCTTCCAATCCGTTCGCCGAGCTCGACGCCAGCGTCGACGCGAAGCGTGTGGTGGGCGACTTGCCGGCGCGCGGGCAGACGAACTTCGAACTCTCGACGCTGCCGCAGGTCGAGGCGTCGCTGAAGCCAACGACTGCGCAGCCCAACCTCTCGCCGCAAATGCTGAAGGCCGCGGCGCGCCTCACGACCGCGCAGATGGCCAAGACGTACCTGGATGCCAACACGCCAGGGCTGTTGAGCGCTGCCGGCTGGCACCATACCCCTCGGAAGAAGTTCGTCGCGAGCATCGACGTGAAGGGCTTGCGTGCGTTCATGGACGGCCTGTCGTGGGCGGACAAAACGGCGAAGCGCGACGCAGGCGACCAGCTGCTGAGGTTCATCGAGGCGATGATGGTGAAGCACGGCGGGCATACCGTCGACGCGGCTCACCTGTCGGGCGACGAGTACGCTGCGCAAAGCGATGACCGAGAAGACCTGCAGGCTTGGCTCGACGGCCTCGAGGCGGTTTTGCATCTGCGCGGCGCCTATGTGAATCTCGGCGGCCACGTTCGAATCGAGAAGACCGGCATCCGTGCCGGCATCGGAGAAGGTAGCTATGGCGCAGCAGACCGAGTCGTCAACGCCGCAAAAGCCCTCGAGCGACCAGGCGTTGGGCCTGTCGTACCGGGGCGTGACGTACTGGAAGCCCGGCGAGCCAGTGCTCTCCGGCGCGGCTCTGCAGGCCAGGTTGTCGTCGATCGACGTGGAGATGGACCGCAAGGAGCGGAAGCCGCTGACGACGGAAGCGCTCGACGCAGCGATGGAGAGCTAACCCTCTACGAGCAGAACCCCCAGCCCGACGAATCCATCGCCGAGACCCGTGCCGCAATCGGGCGGATGAAGAACGTCACCGGGCGGACGTGGGCGACGAATCAGCTGCACTTCATCCTCGCGGGCTCAA
>JAYUXE010000930.1:0-3498 GCA_043753165.1 Archangiaceae bacterium
GCGCGCAAGGCCCTCGCGCTCATCGCCGCCAACTTCTACAAGAAGCCCGCTGAAGACCTCACGCTGCTCGGCGTCACCGGCACCAACGGCAAGACGACCACCGCCTGGTTGCTCGAGTCGATCTGCGCCGCGGGTGGAGCGCAGACTGCGCTGCTCGGCACCATTCGCAATGCCTGGGCCGGCCACACCGAACCGGTGACGCACACCACGCCGGATCCGATCGTCCTCCACCGCATGTTCCGCGAGATGGTCGACGCCGGCGTCGACACGGTGGTGATGGAAGTCTCGAGCCACGCGCTGGCGCAGCACCGCGTCCACGGCCTCACCTTCAAGGGCGCCGCGTTCACCAACCTCTCGCGCGATCACCTCGACTACCACAAGGACATGGAAGAGTACTTCCAGGCCAAGCGCCGCCTCTTCACCGACAACCTGTCGCCCGGCGGAGTCGGCGTCGTCAACGGCGACGACACCTACGCAGTGCGCCTCTACAACGAGCTTCGCGGCGCCAAACGCATGGCGTGGAAGTTCTCGCGGCTGGGGAATGGAGAGATCTCTTCTGCCAACGTCGAGCTCACCAGCCACGGCATCAAGGGCACGCTGAAGACGCCGGCCGGCGACATTCCGCTGAAGTCGGCGCTGGTCGGCACGCACAACCTCGACAACATCCTCACCGCTGCGGGCATGGCGTTGGCCGCCGGCTTTTCGCGCCGCGACGTGCAGGACGGCATCGAGCGCGTCACCCGGGTGCCGGGCCGAATGGAACGGGTCGAAGGCAAAGGCGGCATCGTCGCGCTCGTCGACTACGCGCACACGGACGACGCCCTTCGCCGCGCGCTCGAGTCTGCACGCGGCGTGACCCGGGGCCGGCTGATCGTCATCTTCGGCGCGGGCGGCGATCGCGATCAGGGCAAGCGCCCGTTGATGGGGGAAGCCGCGGCCGAGCTTTCGGATCTTCCGATCGTCACCAACGACAACCCGCGCACCGAAGATCCCGACAAGATCATCGCCGACATCACCAGCGGCCTCGAGAAGGGCGGCCTGCGCCGCATGGGCGCCGCGAAGGCCAAGTCGGGTGAGAAGGGCTACATGGTCGAGGCCGATCGCAATGCCGCGATCACGCTCGCCGTCTCGCTCGCGAAGCCGGGCGACGTCATCCTCCTCGCCGGCAAAGGGCACGAGACCTACCAGGACTCGGAAGGCGTGAAGAAGCCGTTCGACGACCTCGAGGAAGCGCGGAAGGCGCTCGCTTAAGCGGCCATGTCGATTCGTCTTTCGGAAGAGCAGGTGCTGAAGGCGACACGAGCGACGCGCTCCCGCATTGGCGCGCGCGCTTCGTACGGCGCCATCTGCACCGACACCCGCCACCTCGTGCCGGGCTGTCTCTTCGTCGCGTTGAAAGGCGAACGCTTCGACGCGCACGAGTTTCTGTTTCAGGCGGCCGAGGGTGGCGCCGCTGGGCTCGTCGTGCAGAAGGGCAGGGCGGCGAAAATCCCCGGCCCCGACATCGCCGTCTACGAAGTCGACGACACGCTCGCCGCCCTCGGCGCGCTGGCCCACTTTCACCGCGTTCGCTTCAAGAAGCCCGTGGGCGCCGTCACGGGCAGCAACGGCAAGACGACGACGAAAGAGCTCATCGCTTCGATCCTCGCCACGCGCGGCCCGGCGCTTCACACGCAGGGCAACCTCAACAACGAAATCGGCGTGCCGCTGACGCTCTTCAACCTCGAGCCCAGCCACGTCGCCGCGATCATCGAGATGGGCATGAACCACGCGGGCGAAATCTCGCGCCTCACCGCCATCACCCAGCCCGACGCGGGCCTCATCACCATCGTCCAGCCCGCGCACCTCGAAGGCGTCGGAACCATCGAGGGCGTGGCCGCTGCCAAAGGCGAGCTGTTCGCCGCGCTCAAGCCCGGCGCCACCGCGGTCGTGAACCTCGACGACGCGCGCATCGTCCAACAGGCTCACCGCGTCGACCCCGGCGTGAAGACGCTGACCTTCGGACGTTTCCCCGATGCGCAGGTGCGCCTCTCATCCGTGATGCCAAAAGGCCGCGACGGGCTCGTTCTCGAAATCACCTACGACGGGAAGACCTGCCCCGTCGTGTTGAAGCTCGTCGGCGACCACAACGCGCTCAACGCCACCGGCGCCTTCGCGCTCTCGATCGCGCTCGGCTACTCGCCCGAAGAATGCGTGCGTGGCCTCGAAGCCGCAGTGCCCCACGCCCGCCGTCTGCAGATCGTCGACGGCTTGAACGGCGTCACCGTGATCGACGATTGCTACAACGCGAACCCCGCTTCGATGGGCGCCGCGCTGGGCACGTTGAGCGCGCTTCCCGGCCGCCACGTCGCCGTCCTGGGCGACATGCTCGAGCTCGGAAGCGGCGAAGCGGCCGAGCACGACGCGATGGGCACGCTCGCCGCCCAGCATGCCGGGCTGATCGCCTTCTTCGGGCCCCGCATGCAGGCCGCCTTCGCCCAGGCGAGCAAGAAGGTCACCGCCCAACACTTCCTCGAGATTCCGCCGCTGCTGCAGTGGCTCGACTCGAAGCTGCAAGCCGGCGACGTCGTGCTCGTCAAAGGCAGCCGCGGGATGCGCCTCGAACGCGTCGTCGAAGCGCTCACCGGCACCGCCTCTGCAGGAGCCACCCACTAATGCTCTACCTGCTCTACGAGTGGCTCAAAGACGGCGACTTCGGCAAGTGGCTCAACTTCGCCAAGTACCCGACCTTTCGCATCGTCGCCGCCGGCATCGCCTCGCTCGGCTTCGGAATGCTGTTGGGGCCCACCGTCATCAAGCGGCTGCGCATCTGGCAGCACGGGCAGGACAACGTTCGCGAAGACGTGCCCGAGACGCACCAGAAGAAGAAGGGCACTCCGACGATGGGCGGCGCGCTGATTCTTCTCTGTATTTTTCTTGGCACCATCATCTTTGCAGACCTCAGCTCACGCGCCGTGTGGGTCGCCCTGATGATGACGATGGGCTACGGCTTCATCGGCTTCCTCGACGACTGGCTGAAGCTCAGCAAGCGCAACAGCAAGGGGCTGGCGGGCCGCTACAAGCTCATCCTGCAGACGGCCTTCTACCTCGTCGCGGTGTTCGGCCTGATGTGCGACTGGTCGGGCGGCGCTCCGAAGCTGCTGCTCGACACGAAGCTCACGATTCCGTTCATCCCCACGCATTGGGCGAACCCGGATCTCGGCTGGGCGTACGTCGTGTTCGGGTGGATTGTCGTCGTCGGCACCAGCAACGCCGTGAACCTGACCGACGGGCTCGATGGGCTGGCGATCGCTCCCACGATCGTGGCGGCGATCACCTTTGCCGTCCTCTGCTACGTCGCCGGCACCACCGTCGCGATCGCCGACATCGTTCACACCAATGGCGTGCCCCGCCTCGTCGGCGTACCCCTTCACGAGTACCTCGGCATCGCGAAGGTGCAGGGCGGCGCCGAGCTCGCGGTGTTCTGCGCGTCCATCGTTGGCGCCGGCATCAGCTTCC
>JAYUXE010000931.1:0-8098 GCA_043753165.1 Archangiaceae bacterium
CCGGTGTCGGTGCTGTGCAAGGAAGACTGCAAAGGCCTGTGCACCGTCTGCGGGCAGGACCTGAACGAAAAGGATTGCGGCTGCGACCGGAAGGTGGTCGACGTGCGCCTCGCGAAGCTCAAAGACATCAAGCTGAACTAACCGAAGTACTCAGAGAGGCAGGGATAGCGTCATGGGTGTTCCGAAGAAACGTACGTCGAAGATGCGCCGTGACCGGCGCCGCGCGGCCAACAACAAGGTCCGCACCCCGGTTCAAGTAATCGCGTGCAGCAGCTGTGGCGCGCCGGTGATGCCGCACCGCGTGTGCGCCGCCTGCGGAAATTACGGGGGTCGCAAAGTGACCGCCGGCAAGGACGAGAAGTAACCCTTCGTCGTTCTCTCTCGACGTGTCGAACCCGCGCCTGCGCGGTGGGCCCTGATGCTCACCGCGTTTCGTCGTTTCCCTCGTCTTGCACGTGCGCGCGCGCGTTCGCGCCATGCGCAAATTTGTTCGCGGTGACACGAGATTGAGAGGCGTGTAAGGACGCGCCTCGTCATGACCCGCGCGCAGATCATCGGCACTGGCAGTTATGCCCCCGAGAAGGTGATGACCAACGCCGACCTCGCGAAGCTCGTCGAGACGTCGGACGCGTGGATCGTCGAACGCACCGGAATCAAAGAACGCCGCGTCGCCGCCGAGGACGAAGTGACCTCGGACATGGCGGTGAAGGCGGCGATTCGCGCCCTCGAGATGGCGGGGACCCGCGCGGAAGATCTCGACATGATCGTCGTCGGCACGATCTCGCCCGACATGCCGATGCCTGCGTGCGCCGCGTTCGTCGCCCACAAGTTGGGGGCGAAGAAGGCGTTTGCGTTCGACGTCTCGGCCGCCTGCGCCGGCTCGCTGTTCGGGATGTCGATCGCGGCCCAGTACATTCAGACGGGCAACGTGAAGCGCGCGCTGGTGATTGGCGTCGAGCTGCTCACCCGAATCGTCGATTGGGAAGATCGCAACACCTGCGTGCTCTTCGGCGACGCCGCCGGAGCGATGGTGCTCGGCCCTTCTTCCGACCCGAACCGCGGCATCCTCTCGACCCACCTTCACACCGAAGGCGCGCTGACCGACATCCTCTGCATCCGGGGTGGGGGCAGCAAGCACCCGACCAGCGCCGAGACGTTGAAAGACAAGCTGCACAAGGTGTCGATGAACGGGCGCGAGGTCTTCAAGTTCGCGGTGAGATCGTTGACCGACGCCGTCAACGAAGCGCTGGCCCACAACCAGGTCAGCTCAAAAGACGTCACCCACCTCATCGCGCACCAGGCCAACCTGCGAATCATCGACGCGGTCATCGATCGCCTCGACATCTCGCGCGAGAAGGCGTGGCTGAACATCGAGAAGTACGGCAACACCTCGTCGGCCTCGCTGCCGATGACGCTCGACGAAGCGAACCGCGCTGGCCGCCTCAAGCCCAACGACACGATCGCGATGATGGCGATCGGCGCGGGCATGTCGTGGGGCAGCGCCCTGGTGCGCTGGTGAGCAAAGTCGCCTTCGTCTTCCCGGGGCAGGGCAGCCAGGCCGTCGGCATGGGCAAGGCGCTGAGTGACGCGTTTCCCGAAGCGAAGGCCGTGTTCGATGCCGCCGATGACGCGCTGGGCGAGAAGCTGTCGTCGCTGTGCTTCGACGGCCCGGATGACAAGCTCAAGCTCACCGCCAACACCCAGCCGGCGATCTTGACGGTCAGCGTCGCGGCGCACGCGGTGTTCAGCAAGCGGTTCGGCGCGCTGCCGGCGTTCGTGGCAGGTCATTCACTCGGTGAATATTCGGCGCTGGTCGCGGCCAGGGCGTTGCCGCTGGCCGACGCGGTTCGGGCCGTTCGCGCGCGCGGCACGTTCATGCAGGAAGCAGTTCCTTCAGGCGTTGGATCGATGGCCGCGGTGCTGGGTCTGCCGCCTGAAAAGGTGAAAGAGATCTGCGACGCGGTGAGTGGGGGCGGCGAGGTGGTCGCTCCGGCGAACTACAATGATCCGGGCCAGACGGTGATCGCAGGCCACGCAGGGGCGGTCGAGAAGGCGGGCGTGAAGCTGAAGGAAGCCGGCGCCAAACGCGTGCTTCCTCTTCCTGTCTCGGCCCCCTTTCACTGTGCGCTCATGCAGCCCGTGGTGCCGCGCCTTGGCGACGTGCTCGCGAAGATCTCGTTTGCGGTTCCGGACGCGCCGGTGGTGAGCAACGTCGAGGCGGCGCCGAATTCGGATCCCGCGCGCATCGCCGAATTGCTGCTGCGGCAGGTGACGGGCAGCGTGCGCTGGGTCGAGTGCGTGCAGACCCTGGAACGTGAAGGCGTGACGAAGGTCATCGAGCTCGGGCCCGGCAAGGTGCTGTGCGGCCTGGTGAAGCGGATCAGCAAGAACATCGAATGCGTGAACGTCGAAGATCCGGCCAGCCTCGAAAAGGCGCTGGCGGCTTCGCCCAGGGGGGAAGCGTGAAAGACAAGGTTGCGTTGGTCACGGGTGGTTCGCGCGGCATCGGCCGGGCAGTGGCAGTCGAGCTCGCCTCGCGCGGAGCGAACGTCGTGATCAGCTACCAGGGCAACGAGGCGGCCGCGGCCGAGACCCTCAAGCTGATCACCGACGCGGGCGGCAAAGCGTCCGCGGTGAAGTTCGATGTCAGCGACACGACCGCCTGCACCACCGCCGTCGATGCTTTGATCAAAGAGCACGCGCGGCTCGACGTGCTCGTCAACAACGCCGGCGTCGCCGTCGACGGCTTGATCATGCGGTTCCGGGACGAAGACTGGGACAAGACGATCGACACGAACTTGAAGGGCGCGTGGGCCCTGTGCCGCGCTGCCTGCCGCCCGATGATGAAGCAGCGCGGGGGCGCGATCATCAACCTCACGTCCATCGTGGGTGAGATGGGCAACGCCGGGCAGACGGCCTACGCCGCGTCGAAGGCGGGCCTCATCGGCCTCACCAAGGCACTGGCGAAAGAGCTCTGCAGCCGGAACATTCGCGTCAACGCCGTCTCGCCCGGGTTCATCAACACGGACATGACGTCGTACATCCCGGAAGACATGCGGGCGAAGATGGTCGACGTCATCCCGCTGGCCCGGCTCGGCACCGCGGAAGAAGTCGCGAAGGCCGTCGCGTTTCTCGCCTCTGCCGACGCGTCGTACATCACGGGTGAGGTGCTCAAGGTCAACGGCGGGATGTACATGTAGCAACGAATGGAAGTGCTTCCTTTTTCGAAGTACCGGGCTGGGCTATAGGCGCGCCCGTTCACGAAGTTCTTCAAAAGAAAACTGAGGGTCCAACACATGTCAGCAACGAACATCGAGGCAAAGGTCAAGTCCATCATTGCCGACCAGCTCGGCGTCGGAGAAGACGAGATCAAGCTCGAGAGCTCCTTCATCGAGGATCTCGGCGCAGACAGCCTCGACATCGTCGAGCTCGTCATGGCGATGGAAGAAGAGTTCGAGGTCGAGATTCCCGACGAAGAGGCCGAGAACATCAAGTCGGTCGGCGACGCCATCAACTACATCAACACCCACAAGAAGTAGGACCCATGTCCCGCCGCGTCGTCATCACCGGAACCGGGCTCATCACTGCGCTCGGAACCGGCACTGAAAAGAACTGGCAGAGCCTCATCGCCGGCAAGTCTGGCGTGGGGAAGATCACGCGTTTCGACGGCGGCAAGCTGACGGTGAACTTCGCGGGCGAGGTCAAAGACTTCGACGCCACGAAGTTCATCGAGCACAAAGAAGCGCGGCGCATGGACCTGTTCTGCCAGTACGCGCTGGCAGCGGCCGAGATGGCGATCTCCGAATCGGGCATCAAGATCGGCACGGAAGACCCGCACACCTACGATCCCGAGATGGTGGGCGTGATCGTGGGCAGTGGCATCGGCGGGCTGATGAGCTTCGAAGAGAGCCACTCCAAGGCCCTGTCGAAGGGGTACGACCGGTTGTCGCCCTTCTTCATCCTCCAGATGATCGTCAACATGGCGCCTGGGCGGATCAGCATGAAGCACAACTGCAAGGGCCCCAACTGGTCGCCCGTGTCGGCGTGCAGCACCAGCGCCCACGCGATCGGCGAAGCCTTCAAGTCGATCAAGATGGGCGAGACCGACGCGATGATCGCAGGCGGCTCGGAAGCGTCGATCACCGGCATGGGCATCGGCGGGTTCGAGTCGATGCGCGCGCTGTCGACGCGGGTCGAGAACCCCGAAGCGGCCAGCCGGCCCTTCGACAAAGACCGCGACGGCTTCGTGATGGGCGAAGGCGCGGGAATCGTGGTGCTCGAAGAGCTGAGCCACGCGGTGAAGCGCGGCGCGCACATCATCGCCGAGCTGATTGGTTACGGCGCGAACAGCGACGCCTTCCACGAGACGCAGCCGGCGCCGGGCGGCGAAGGTGCGGTGCGGTGCATGAAGGTGGCGCTGCGCAGCGCGGGCATCAACCCGACCGACGTGAGCTACGTCAACGCCCACGGCACTTCGACCCCTTTCAATGACGCCAACGAGACGAAGGCGATCAAGACCGTGTTCGGCGAACACGCGAAGAAGCTGATGGTGAGCTCGACCAAGTCGATGACGGGCCACATGCTCGGCGCGGCGGGTGGAGCGGAAGCGGTGATCTCGGCGCTCGCTCTTTCGCGCGGCATCCTTCCTCCGACGATCAATTACACGACGCCGGACCCCGAGTGCGACCTCGACTACGTGCCGAACACGGCGCGTGAAGTGCGCGGCGTCGACATCGCGATCAGCAACTCGTTCGGCTTCGGCGGCACCAATGCGGTGCTGGTGATGAAGCGGTTCCAGAAGTAGGGGTTCTCATGCGCATCGCGATCGCCTCGGATCATGCCGGCCTCGCGATGAAGACGGACCTCGTTGCCGCTCTGGCCGGGCACGACGTCGAAGATCTCGGCGCCCGCGACGGCGCTTCGGTCGACTACCCGGACTACGCGGCGAAGGTCACTGCGGCCGTGGTCGAGAAGCGGGCCGAGCTGGGGGTGCTGGTCTGCGGCACCGGCATTGGCATGAGCATCAGCGCGAACAAGGTGCACGGCATTCGGGCGGCGCTCTGTCACACCGAGTTCGAAGCCCGGATGGCACGCATGCACAATGACGCCAACGTGCTGTGCCTCGGGCAGCGGGTCACGGGGCTCGGGGTCGCACGCGGAATTCTCGAGGCGTTTCTGGCGGCGACGTTCGAAGGCGGCCGACACGCCGCCCGCGTCGCCAAGATGGAGAAGTGATGCGCTTCCTTTTCTTGGTCTTCCTCGTCACTGCCGGCTGCCGCACCCCGGTCACCGCGAAGGCGAAGGGGTCGGAGCAGGAGAAAGACGTCTACGTCACGAAGGAATGCGACGTGCGCGACTTCGAGGCGGCTACCGACGTGCCCGAAGGCGCAACGAACTTAGGCCAGGTGCGCGTCGCAAAGGTGAAGGGCACCAGCGACGAAGAGACGTACGTGCTCCTGCGCGAAGAGGTCTGCAAGCTGGGCGGCGATGCGCTGTCGAGCATGCGCTGGGTAAAGTCGGTGGGGAAGATCAGCGGGCCGCCCACCGAGCTCGAAGCGACCGCGTGGACGCTGCCGTAGCGCTGGCGTCAGATTCCCGATTGCTGTAGCTCACGGGCGACCATGTGGACCAACGCTCCGCTGAAAGAAGCCGACCCCGCGATCTGGAACCTCATCCGCGCCGAGACCGTGCGCCAGGAAGAGGGCCTCGAGCTCATCGCCAGTGAGAACTTCGTCAGCCCCGCCGTGCTGGAAGCGGCCGGCAGTGTGCTCACCAACAAGTACGCCGAAGGGTATCCGGGCAAGCGCTACTACGGCGGCTGCGAAGAGGTCGACAAAGTCGAACAGCTCGCGATCGATCGCGCGATGCAGCTGTTCGGCGCCGAAGCGGTGAACGTTCAGCCGCACTCGGGCAGCCAGGCGAACATGGCGTCGTACATGGCCGTGATGAAGCCGGGCGACACGATGCTCGCGCTCGACTTGAACTCGGGCGGCCACCTCACCCACGGCGCGTCCTTCAACTTCAGCGGCAAGCTCTACAAGGCCGTGCACTACGGGCTGCAGCGCGAGACCGAGACGATCGACTACGAACAGGCGGCGGCGCTGGCGAAGGAGCACAAGCCGAAGGTGGTGGTCGTTGGCGCTTCCGCGTACCCGCGCGTGATCGACTTCGTGAAGTTCCGCGAGATCGCTTCTTCCGTCCAGGCGACCCTGATGGTCGACATGGCCCACATCGCAGGCCTCGTCGCCGCAGGCGTTCACCCGTCGCCGGTTCCGCTGGCCGACATCGTCACCACCACCACGCACAAGACCCTTCGGGGCCCGCGCAGCGGCTTGATTCTGATGAAGGAGCCGCTGGCAAAGGCGATCAACGGGCAGATCTTCCCTGGCATCCAGGGTGGGCCGCTGATGCACATCATCGCGGCGAAGGCCGTCGCCTTCGGTGAAGCGCTGAAGCCCGAGTTCAAGGAGTACCAGCAGCAAGTCGTGAAGAACGCGCAGGCGCTGGCCGAAGGGCTCAAGTCGCAGGGGCTGCGCCTTTGCTCGGGCGGCACCGACAACCACCTGGTGCTCGTCGACCTGCGGCCCAAGAAGCTCACCGGCAAGGTCGGTGAAGAAGTGCTCGGCAAGGCCGGCATCACGGTGAACAAGAACCAGATTCCGTTCGACCCCGAGAAGGCAACGGTGAGCTCGGGCGTGCGCATCGGCACTCCGGCGATCACCACGCGGGGGATGAAGGAACCGCAGATGGCACATGTGGCCGCGCTGATTGGTGAAGCGCTGGACAACGCGGCGGATGATGCGGCGCTGGCGCGCGTGAAAGCGAAGGTGAAGGAATTGGCGACGGGGTATCCGCTCTACAAGTCGCGGCTGGGCTGATGCGCTGTCCGTTCTGCACCACCGATGACACGCGGGTCCTCGACTCGCGCGATTCCAACGAAGGCGCTGTCATTCGTCGCCGCCGTGAATGTGAGGCGTGCAAGCGCCGCTTCACGACCTACGAACGCGTCGAAGAGCTGAACCCACTGGTGATCAAAAAAGACGGGCGCCGCGAAGCGTTCGACCGCGAGAAGCTGCTGATGGGCTTGAAGAAGGCCTGTGAAAAGCGGCCCGTGTCGGTCGAGCAGCTCGAGGCGATCATCACCACGATCGAGAAGAAGTTGCAGGAGTCCGGCGAGAAGGAAATCGCCTCGACGATGATCGGTGAAGAAGTGATGCGCCAGCTGCCGGCGCTCGATGAGGTGGCCTACGTGCGCTTCGCGTCCGTGTATCGAAGCTTCCGCGACATCGCCGAGTTCATGGACGAGCTGAAGGACATCCTCGAAGGGCAGGAGCGGCTGAAGAAAGTCCGCAAATGAAGCCCGGCGCCGACAACCTGATGCGGCTTGCGCTCGAGCAGGCGCGCCGGGGCGTCGGTCGCACCCACCCGAATCCTCCGGTTGGAGCCGTGGTCGTGAAGGGTGGGAAGGTCGTCGGCAAAGGGTTCACTTCGCCGCCGGGTGGGCCGCACGCCGAGATTCGGGCGCTCGCCGACGCGGGCAGCAAGGCCAGGGGGGCAGCGCTCTACACGACGCTCGAGCCGTGCGATCACTACGGGAAGACGCCTCCGTGCAGCCTGGCGATTCTCGAGGCTGGCGTGAAGCGCGTGGTGTTCGCGTCCTCGGATCCGAACCCGCTGGTGAACGGCAAGGGGGTGCGGCGGCTCAAGAAGGCTGGCGTCGAGGTGGTGCCGCACGTGCTGCGCGACCAGGCCGACCGGCTCTACCGCCCGTTCTTCAAGTTCATGCGCACGGGGCTGCCGTTCGTGACGCTGAAGGCGGCGGTGACGCTCGACGGGAAGCTTTCGACCCGTTCGGGCGATTCGAAGTGGATCAGCGGTGAAGGGTCGCGGGGCAGGGTGCACGCGCTGCGCAACACGGTCGACGCGGTGATCGTCGGCGCCGGCACCGTGCGGGCAGATGATCCGATGCTGACCACGCGGGGCGTGGCGAACGGAAGGGACGCGGTGCGCGTGGTGCTCGACCCGCATCTGCGCACGTCCAGCAAGGCGAAGCTCTACACGCAGAAGTCGAAGGCGCGGACGATCGTCGCGACGCTCG
>JAYUXE010000932.1:0-8094 GCA_043753165.1 Archangiaceae bacterium
CTCGCGGGCGTGTCGATTCGAACGTCGTGGGAAAAGACCGCCGCCGATCGCGTCGAGATGAAGCTCGCCTGGTAGGCCTTACAGACTCGCCAACGCGACGCGGTACAGCGCGCGGTAACCCATGCGCGGAGCGGCCTCGAACTTCTCGGCGTTGAACGTCTCTTTCAAAATCGTCGCGCCTTCGCCCGAGTCGTGCAGCTGCAGCAGCACCTTTTCCAGATCCATCGCCACTTCCGACGGCGTGCTCATCGCCACCGCGACGCCATCGTTCGGCGACTCGTCCGTGTATGCGACCACCTTCACCAGGTGCTGGCGGCCCGGCAACAGCTCGTCGACGCCCGACGTGTTCGGACCCTTGCCGGCCGAAGTGAAGATGCTCGTCACGTCGGCCTCGCCCTTCAGCAACGACTCGAGACACGCCTGGTAGCTGCCCGCAAACGTCTGCGCAGCGAACACCTTTGCCGGGTCGAGCCCGCGATTCCGCAACAACGCGAGAGGAAGAAGGTACCCGCCCACCGAGTCGCGGTCGCACCACGCGGCCTTCGTGCCCTGCAGCGTGTCGATGGTCAGCGGGCTGTCGGCCCTTGCGAGCAGCGCCGCGCGGTAGCTCGACGCGCCCTTGCGCACGCCCCGCACCAGGACGCGCACGCCCATCGCTTCGATGCGCGCGCAGACGAACGGAGGCGCCCACGCGGCCTCGCACTTCCCAGACAGCAGGTCTTTTGCCAGCGCCTCGTAGCTGCCGGCCACCATCACCTGCGTCTGGCGCTTCAGCGCGTGACCCAGAAACTGTTCGAGCCGTTTGCCGCGTTCCCCCGCCACGCCTGCGCCGAGCGAGGGCGGCAGCGCGAGCCGCACCACCTTCGTCGAAGCCTGGGCAGTCAGAGGCGCCATCAGCTTTCCGCGTGCGCCTTTGCAACCTCGTCGTCCGCGAGGCCGAACGTGGCCTGCAGCAGGTCGAGCATCTTCGAGGTCTGGCGGCTCGGCTCGTGGCCCGACGCGTCGACGACCCGCGCCGCCAGCGAGAAGGCCTTGATGCGCTGCTTGTGGGTGGTGAGCCCGCGCGCGAGCACCGTCAACCGGCCGGGCAGCCCCTGTTCCTTCAGGCCGACCAGCGAATCGCGAATCATGCGCCGCGCGTCCGACGCGTTCACGTGCGAGAAAATCGGGTCGCCGGCCAGCATCTCGACGATCGCATCGGCCTCGGTCGCTTCGAGCACCCCATCGGCCACGGACGCGAGCACCATCACTTCGGCGAAGAGGCGTTCGGAAGGCTCGCCCAGCGCTTCGCTCAACGACGAGCCGTCTTCCACGACTTCGACGATGCGCGCGACTTCCTCTTCGCTGATGCCGAGGCCTTTCTGCAGCACCTTGAGCAAGCCCATCTCTTGCTTCGTCGCGCGCTGGTCTGCCAACGCCACCGCCGTCGCCAGGCCGAAGGCGAGCAGGCGGTTCTGGTGGTCCGGCAGGCGCGTGCGAAGGGTGTGGATGACGTCGTCGATTTTTGCGGTCTTCGACAGGCGGAAGACGCTGCCTTCGATCAGGTCCTTCAGCTCTTCGATTTTGGTGCCTTCGAACTCGGGGCGCTCACCCACGCGGCGCAGCATCGCGTCCTTCTCGAGCTTCGAGACGTGGCCGTCGGCGGTGGCCGCGAGAATCATCGCGTCCATCAGCGCGGCATTGCGATCGCGTCGGGCGCTGGCTGCCATTTCAAGCGGCATTGGGATTCTCGGGGTTCGACGGCGTGGGAAAGCGGGGATCCAGCAGATGCGTCGTGTGCAGGTTGCCCATCGCAGACAAAATCGAATTGCGCACGTGCGGAATGTCTTTGCTGAGCTCGTCGACCAGGCGCTTCACGCGCTTGCGCTGCAGGTTTTCCTGCGAGCCGCAGAGATCGCACGGAATGATCGGGAACTGCATCAGCTCGGCGAAGCGCGCGATGTCGGCCTCGGGTGCATAGGCCATTGGGCGGATCACCGTGTTTCGGCCGTCGTCGCTGTGAAGCTTCGGAGGCATCGCGCCCATGGTGCCGGCGAAGAAGAGGTTCAGCAGCAGCGTGTGCACGAGATCATCGCGGTGGTGGCCCAGCGCGATCTTGTTGCACCCCAGGTCGACGGCGGCGTTGTACAGAATTCCGCGCCGCAGCCGGCTGCACAGCGAGCACTGCGTCTGGCCTGGCTTCAGCTTGTCGAGGACGATCGAGTACGTGTCCTGCGCGAGCATCTTGTACGGGTGGCCGTTGTCCTTGAGCCAGCCTTCGAGCAGGTGGCCCGGAAAGCCGGGGTGGCCCTGGTCGAGGTTCACCGCGAGCAGGTCGAACTTCACGGGCGCGCGCTGCTGCAAGAGCCGCAGCAGATGCAGCATCGTGTACGAGTCTTTTCCGCCCGAGATGGCGACCATCACCCGGTCGCCCTCGGCGATCAGACCGAAGTCGTGCACGGCCTTGCCGATGTGGGAAAGCAGGCCTTTTTCGAGCTTCTCCAACTCAGTCATGAACGCGCGGCGCGATAGCCCGAAACGGGGTCCAAAGGCCAGCAGCGCTGCTATAGGGGTTTTCAGTCATGACCATCCCTCAGGGCGCGATCGACATCACTCAGGCCAGCGAGCTTCCGAAGGTCACCGCGGCGCTCGACCAGGTGAAGGAATTCTCGGTCGACGTCGAAGCCGACGCGATGCACGCGTTTCATGCGCGGCTGTGTTTCGTGCAGATCGGCACCGACACCGAAATCTTCCTGCTCGACACGCTGCAGCCCGGCGTCGAAATTTCTTCGCAGGCCAGGGTCTTCGCGGATCCCGCGGTGACCAAGTTTTTCCACGCGGCCGGAGGCGACCTGCAGTACCTCGCCGAAGCCGGCATTCGCGTAAAGGGGCTGTTCGACACGCACCGCGCCACCACGCTGCTGGGCTGGGCGAAGGTCGGGCTCGCAGACCTCGTGCAGGAAAAGCTGCAGATCAAGCTGCTGAAGGAACACCAGCAGTCGGACTTTTCGCTGCGGCCGCTGCCACCCGGAATGCGCGACTACATCGCCGACGACGTGCGCTACCTGACGGACATCGGCCGCATGGTGCGCGAGGCCTGCGCGAAGGCCGACATTCTCGAAGAGGTCGAGCTCGACTGCGCGCGCATGTCGGAAGAAGCGGCGCGCCGCCCCGACCTCGCCACCGAGTTCAAGCCGAAGATTCCGAAGGGCGGGCTGTCGACGAACCAGATTCGCCTCGCCGAAGTCATCGCCTGGGAACTGCACCGCAAGCGCCTCGACTGGGCCAAGGCCGAAGACATTCCGTTCGGGCGCATGCTGTCGAACGCCGCGGTCGGGGCGATCTCGGCGAACCCTCCGAACGAGCTCAAAGATCTGCAGCGCCGCGAAGGCGTGCGCAGCTCGTTCGTCCGCGAGCACGGCGAAGAGGTGCTGGCGATCGTGAAAGAGAAGGTCGTCTTGCACCGCGAAGGCAAGCTGCCCGACGCGCCGGCGGAAGAGTCGCGCGACCCGAAGCGCAAGCGCCGCGAAGACGCGCTCACCGACTTCCGCAAGTCGCGGGCGATCGATCGAAAGGTGACCCCCAGCGTCGTGCTGCCGAACGCGCTGATCGAGTCCGTCGCGAAGACGAACCCGAAAACGCTGGAAGACCTGGCCCTGGTTCCGTGGATTGGGGAGAAGCGCGTGAAGCTGTACGGCGCCGACATCGTGCGGATTTTGCAGACCGTGTGAAGACGACGCACAGGCTGCTGCTGCTCGTCGTCGTACTGGTCGCCGTCGTCGTCGCCGTCGTCTCGGTGCTGACGCAGCCAATGCTGGGCAGTGAGCGAAGAGGGCCCGCGGTGACTGCGGATGCCGAACGGCTCAAAGCCATCGTGACGAAGCTCTCGGTCGACCTCGCGCCGCGCGACTACACGCACCCGGCGAACCTCGACGCCGCGGCCGCGTTCATTCGCGCGGAGCTCGAGGCGCCGGGACGCAAGACGACGACGCAGGAATGGCAGGTCGACGGCGTCACGTACCGCAATGTCTCGGCGCTGTTCGGGCCGGAGACCGAAGAACGCATCGTCGTCGGCGCGCACTACGACGCATGCCAGCCGTTTCCGGCGGCAGACGACAACGGCAGTGGCGTGGCGGCGCTGCTCGAGCTCGCGCGGCTGCTGGAAGCGAACCCGCCGAAGGCGCAGGTCGAGCTCGTCGCCTGGTCGCTGGAAGAGCCGCCCTTCTTTCGCAAGCAGGTGATGGGCAGCTACGTGCACGCGAAGTCGTTGAGCGACGCGAAGGTCGCGGTGCGCGCGGCCGTCTCGCTGGAGACGATGGGCTACTTCACCGATGCGGAAGACTCGCAGCACTTCCCGGTGCCCGGCTTGTCGGCGCTGTACTCGACGCGCGGCAACTACCTCGCGGTGGTGGGGAACCTCGGGCAGATGGGCCTGACGCGCACAATGAAGTCGGCGATGCGCGCGGCGGCCCCGCTTCCCATCTTCAGCATCAACGCGCCGGCCTCGATTCCGGGCATCGATTTCTCCGACCACCTCAACTACTGGCGCTTCGGCTTCCCCGCAGTGATGGTGACGGACACCGCGATGAATCGAAACGCGAACTACCACACGGCCAATGACACCGCCGGCACGCTCGACTACCCGCGCCTCGCGCAGGCGACGGCCGGCGTGTTCGAAGCGATTCACCGGCTCAGCGAATGAGCGACGCCAACGACGTGATGCTGCGCCTCTCGGGCATCACCCACCTCACGCTGGGCAAGAGCCCGCCCGACGCGTTCGTCTTCGAGCCACACCGCCTCGCGCTGCCGTCGTGGGCGTGGGCGCTGCGCGACGGGCCGAAGCCGGCGGTGCTGGTGACGTTCGACCGCCACCTCGACCTGGTCGCTCCGAAGGTGCTGCCGCCGCCCGACGCCGACGTGCTGGCGATCGACGAGTACGCCCGCCGGAAGCTCGATGTCCGCAACGTCGACCACATCCTCGCGGCGATGGAGGCGGGACTCTTGAGTGACGCGGTGGTCATCGCGCGGTCGAGGCCGGAAGGGTGTGTGACGGGTGACCGCTGGGTCGACTCGCACGGCGTCACGCACCGGTTGCTGGTTGCTCCGTCGCTGGATCGCCTGGTGAACAGCCCGATGGGGGTCGACGCGGCGAAGCTCATCTCGCAGGCACACGCGACGCTGCTCGACTTCGACCTCGATTGCTTCACGACGATGTGTGACGCCGACCCGCTGAGCGTCGTGCCCTGGCCCGTCGAGCTGATTCGCGAGCAGGTGCTGCCGCCCGGCTCAGAGTCGTGGTGGGCCGACGTGCTCGCAAAATGCAAAGGCCTCACCTTCGCGCGCGAGTCCGCCCACTGCGGCGGCATGGTCGCGGGCGATCGCCTGTTCGCGAGCGCGGCCCAGGTGGTGTTCAAAGAGCTGCTGCGCGTCGACTTGCCTTAACCGCGCAGCCCATCGCGGAAATCGGCCAGCGCCGCGGCGAGCTGCTTCTTCGCTTCCTGCACCGCCCGCTGCATCAGCAGAGAATGCACGCGCGCCGACAGCTGCGGCGACACGGCGACCAGGTCGAGCTTCAGCGTGATCGCCTCGAGCAAATCTTCGAGCGCGTCGCAAGCATTCGCCGTCAGCAGCAAATCCGGCTTCATCGGGGTGAGCCGTTCGACGAGCTCTCGCCATTCGACGAACGAGGTGTCGATGACGACCACGTCGGCGACCTCGAGCCGCAAATCTTCCGGGCCCGCGAGGTCCGTTTCGACGCCATCGGACTTCAGCCGTTCGACCGCCGCGTCGGACCCGACGACGAGCACGCTGCCCCAGGCCCCCGCGCGAATCGCCAGCTCGTACGCCGCCAGCTGCTGCTCGAGCGTGTGCCACACCTTGTCGGGCACTGTCTTGCCCTGGCCCAGCAGCCGCGCCGCCTCGAGCGCCATCTGGTGCGACTCTTCGCTGCCCTTCACCCGTTCCGTTCGTCGATCCAGCGCCGCCCGCACCTTCGCGCGCACGACACCGATTTGATCGAACGGCTTCAGCACGTAGTCCGACGCGCCGGCCGCGAACGCGGCGATCACCGACTCGGCGCTCGCGTACCCGGTGATGAGAATTGCTTCGATTTCCGGCCGCAGCTTTCGCGCCTCGACGATGAGGTCGATGCCGCCCATGCCCGGCAGATTCTTGTCGGTGATGAGCAGGTCGAACCGCTGGGCCTGCAGCAGGTACAGCGCCGCTTCCGCGGTCGGCGCCGTCTGCACGCTCAACCCCGGCTCGCGCGCCAGCAGCCGCGAGAAGACGTCACAGACCGTCGGTTCGTCGTCGACCACCAGCACGCATGAGACGAGGGTCTCCATCGGTGCCGGAAGATGACACGGCGCTCAAATCGGATCGTCGAGAAACGCCGGACGAATGTCAGTCACCTGCCCGAACGTCGCGCTGAAGCGATCGACGGTGGACAAGTTGTCGCCACCCAGTACGTACCCGAAGTCGATGCGAATCGTTTCCTGATTGAACTGCGGCAGCAGGATTCGCAGGCCCATGCCCACGGTGTGCGTCACGTTCACCCGGCCGTCGAACGCCGAGCCCGCGTCGTAGAAGAGGACGAAGCCCATGAAGATGGTGCTGAGCTCGAACGCGCGCGTCCGGTACTCGATGTTCGCGAGGAACAGGTTCTTCCCCTTCAGCAGCTCTGCCCCAGCGCCCCGCAGGCCCTGCCCCCCGCCCAACAGCACCACGCGGTTGTCGAGGTCATTCTTCTTCACGTCGAAGACGAACCGCGTGACGAGCCGGCCGCCTTCGAACGGCGGTGACACGTTCACGAGCTCGGCGGCGAGGTGGCGGTTCACGACGGGGCCGCCCACGACGAAGCGCGCGGCGGCAGCGACGGTGCCGGTGAGCACGTTCTCGTTGGCGCTGAGCCAGCGATAGCGAATGGATGCCCCGGCTTCGACGAAGTGGGTGTTGGTGAAGGTCGGAATCGCGTAGCGCACGCCCGCCTGAAGCAGCGGCCCGACCTGGTAGTCCTCGGCCAGCTGAAACGTGTCGACGTTTCGCAGAACGCGGAAATCCGCCGTGTAGAAGCGGACCTTGCCGAGGATGTACGTCGCGTCTTCGGTTCGCGGCAGCACGTCGGCCTGCAGCAGTGCGAGCTGGCTCGGGTTCAAGCTGCTACCGGTCGGCGGGGCGTACTGCACCGAGTAGCCGCCCAGCGACGCAGTGACGTCCGTCTTCCAGCTGCGGCCGAAGCTGCGCGTCACGTCGGCGCTCGCGTTGAAGTTGCGCACGTCGTAGCTCAGCGGCACGCGCACGGACTTGTCGGGCGTCGTCACGTCGCAGATGCGCGCGCCGCAGAACACGCGCCGGGTGCGGTAGTTCCACCCGCCGCTGACGCCGAAGCCCCACTGCTGACTGAGCGAGGTGATGGGCAGCCCGAACGCGACGTTGCCGGTGGAGCCTTCGATGGCTCCGGTTTGCCGGCTGATGATGATGCCGGCGGTCTCGCCGAACGACAGGCGCGTGCCGAACAGCCGGCGTTCGGTGAACAGCTGCGACACCGTGAGCGTGTCGAGCCGCAGCAGAAAGTCGATCAGCACCTGCTGGTTCCGCCCGAGGAAGTTCTGCTCGGTGGGTCGCAGCCGCAGCAGCTGCAGCAGGGTGCCGACCAGCACGAAGTCGCTGTTGAGGCGCAGGCTCCAACGGTCTTTCGTCACCACCAGCAGCGCGATGCCACCGTCGTGGCCTTTCAAAGGAATCACGCGGGCGACGGCGAAGATGAAGAGCCGCCGCAGGATGCGTTCGGTCTCGGCGACGCGCGTCTCGTCCCACGCATCGCCCACGTCCAGCAGCACCTCGCGGCGGATGACGTTCTCGCGCGTGCGGATGTGAAAAAGGTTGAGGAGGTTCGGCCAGGGGTCCGACTGCGAAAAGACTTCTTCCGCAGCGATCAACACCTCTTCGACTTTTTTCCCCGCGGGCTGCGGCTCGACGCTGCGGCCCGGGTGCTGCTGCAACGCCCACTCGACCAGGCGCTGCTCGTAGACGGCCGAGTCCGATTCGGGCGCGGCGGCAGTGAGGACGAGCGCGAGGACTGCGAACAAAGCGCGCGGACCTTAACGCGTCTTCAGG
>JAYUXE010000933.1:0-3488 GCA_043753165.1 Archangiaceae bacterium
CACCAGCGTCAGCCCCCCGCCCGGCCCGTTCAACGGCGAGGTCGAGCTCACGTTCACCACCGACTTTCCGTCGACCGTCTACGTCAGCGTCGACGGCGCGAATCCGCAAGAGACGAGCAAGGGCCGCATCGAGGGCAAGAGCCCGCTGAAGCTGAAGCTCACCGCGACCACCGAGGTGAAGTACTTCGCCAGCGCGAACGGCCGCGACGAGGTGCTGCACACCGAGAAGTGGGTTCGCGCTGGGCCCGCGGTCGGCACCATCAGCGGCGTCGTCGTGGTCGGCGACTTCGGCATCGGCAAACAGGTCGGCGTCACGCGCAACGCGCAGACGGTGAAGCTCACGAAGCCCACGAAGGCGGAAGAGATTCCCTTCACGTTCACCAAGCTGGCCGAAGGGCCACACCGCCTGAGCGCGATTCTCGACCGCGACGACGACGGCCAGCTGATTCCGTTTCTCGACTTCCAGTCGGCCACCACGACCATCACCCTCGACTTCAAGGATCCGTACAAAGCCAGCGCCGAGAACGTGAGGCTGTACCTCGGCGCGTCGCCGCCCGAGCTGTGCACCATCGCCGGCACGATCACCCTGCCGAAGCCTCCGCTGGGGCAGAACCTGCAGATCTCGGCGATCAGCCCGACGGGCTTCCTCGGCGGGGCAGATCCCCAGGCGCTGCTCACCCAGCTGCAGGGCGGCTACCGCATCTTCACCAACCCGCAGCAGACGGAATACCCGTACGTGCTCACCGACCTGAAGCCGGGGGCGTACGTGCCCGCGCCGCTGCTGCTCGGCTTCGGAGCCGGCGGCATCGCGATGAACTTCCTGTCGAACCCGCTGAAGACTGTGAATTGCGTCGCCGGCCAGACGGCAATTTCGGATCACGCGTTCGGACCCATCACGCTCAACGGCACCGCGGTCGTGAAAGCGGCGTCGGCCCCGACGGGCGGCTTCACCTACGGCGTGATCGCCTCGCGCAGCGTCAGCCTCACCACCGGAATTCAGGCAGTGCTGATGCCGGTCGTCTTCTCGCGCGACCAGGCAACGGGTGATTTGAACGGCGGCTTCGGCGCGCAGGCCCTGCGATCCAACAGCAGCTTCGCCGTGCGCGTCTTCGTGAATGGTGCCACGGGCACCACCCTGGGCAACCCCATCGTCGATGCGCTCGCCTGGGTGGTGAATCCCTTCGCGCCGCAGCCGGCCCACGCGACCGTGCTGCTGTCGACGACGGATCAGACCGTCACGGTGACGGTGCCGTAGCCTCGGCGACGATCGCATTCGCCGCCGGCGCGCCTTCTGGCAACACCTCGAGGAACCGGCCGCGCGACCGTGCGGTGAAGCTGCCGCGGCGAATCATCCCGCCAAGCACCGTCAGCGCCACCCGCGTGCGGTTGAGGCCCGCTTCGACCGCGCTCCACACGTCGAGCCCCGGCGCGCGGTACAGCTCTTTCACCGACAGCCGCGCGCCCGGCAGCGCCTTGAGCCGGCCCAGCGGGCTGCTGAGCGCGAGCGAGAAGAGGTAGAGGCCGCGCACCCAACCGTCGACCTGCACCTTCGTGGGGGCTTCGCCCAGCGCTTCGTTCGAGCTCACGCGCATCAGCTCGTACATGCCGCGGCCGATTCCGCGCGTCGCGCTGGCCTTTCGAATCTGTAGCCGCGCGCGAATGGCGGCGGTCGCCACCGTCGAAGGGCCGTGAAGCTCTTCGAGGTAGAACAGCGACCACGTCCACTCGATGCGCTGGCGGCAGGCCGTCTCGCTTTCGCCCTGGCGGCGCTGGGTCACCATCAGGCGCTGGGCGATGGGCTCCAGCGATCGCGCGATGCACAGCTGGGTAAAGTAGCCGGCGAGAAAGGCAAGCCCTGCTTCGGTGCCGACCAGTGCGCCGTTGGCGACGAGCTCGGCGGCCTTGAGCCCGAAGGCCACGGGGGCTTTCTCGCGCAGCAGTCGGCTGTAGTGCGGGGCCTCGCTGCGGCCGAACCAGGCTTGCAGGCCCAGTGAAAGGCCGCCGAACCAGGGCAGGTCGGGAAGCGCTGCTCCAAAGCGGGCGTATTCGAGATCTTCACCAATCGCCCGGGCAAACTCGGTGGGCAAGGTGCTGGCACGGGCGGCCAGGCGGTCGACGGCGGTCAGGTTCAAGAGCAACGCGGGCATGTTGAGAGGGGAATCTTGTGGCCCTTCCCCTTGGCTTGGCTACCATCCGGGCGGCTTTTTCTCATCATCTTGAAGGAACCGACCCACCCATGAATTTCTCCTTTGCTTCGGGCGACGCCTCGCGTGCACGCGCTGACCTCTTGATCGTCCCCCTCTTCGACAACGAGCTCACCGACAAGAAGAAGCAGCCGAAACCGCTGCTGTCGGCAGACAAGAAGCTGCGCGGTCTGGTGTTGAAAACGGCGGCGCAGGAAGGCTTCCGCGGCAAAGCCGAGCAGTCGCTAATGCTTCACACGCACGGCAAGATCGATGCGGGCCGCGTGATGCTGCTGGGTCTCGGCAGCCGCACCCGCTTCACGCCAGAAGTGCTGCGCCTCGCGTGCGGTCGCGCGATCAAGGCGGCGAATCGCCTGCGGCTCAAGTCGGTGGCGTTCGCGCTGCCGATCGTCCGTGAAGACGAAGCGGCGTTGAAGGCAGTCGTCGAAGGCTTCGAGCTCGGCGCGTACCGGTACGACCGCTGGCGCACGACGAACCGCGAAGACAAGGCGGCCCCGCGCGTCGAGAAGGTGACGCTGGTGCTGCCCGACGGCGTGAAGAAAGACAAGGCGCAGGCGAAGGCGCACGCCCCGATCGTCGAGCTCGCGCAGCGGGTGGCTTTGGCGACGAACTGGGCGCGCGACATGGTCAACGAGCCGCCCGGCACGATGACGCCGACGGTGCTTGCGGAAGAAGCGAAGAAGATGGCGAAGGAAGCGGGCCTCAACCTGCAGCTGGGTGACCGCAAGAAAATCGACGAGCTGAAGATGGGCATGTTCGTGGGCGTCACGCAGGGCAGCAAGGAAGAGCCCCGCTTGATCCACCTGAGCTACGTGCCCGAGAACCCCGAGTTCGCGAAGCGGCCGCACGTCGCGTTGATCGGCAAGGCGATCACCTTCGATTCCGGTGGTCTGTCGCTGAAGACTGCCGAAGGCATGGTCGACATGAAGACGGACATGGCGGGTTCGGCCGCGGTGCTCGGCGCGATGTCTGTGATCGCGTGGTTGAAGCCGCCCTTCCCTGTTCACGCGTACATGGGCGCTTGCGAGAACATGCCGTCGGGCACCGCGTACCGGCCGGGCGACGTGCTCGTTTCGCGCCTGGGCAAGACGGTCGAGATCACGAACACCGACGCCGAAGGCCGCCTCGTGCTGGGCGACATTCTCGCCTGGGCCAACGAGAGCAAGCCGGCGCTGATGGTCGACCTCGCGACGCTCACCGGGGCATGCATGATCGCGCTGGGCCACTACATCGTCGGGGCGTTCGGTGATGACGACCAGGCCGTCTGGAGCCTGCTCGAAGCCG
>JAYUXE010000934.1:0-3486 GCA_043753165.1 Archangiaceae bacterium
AAGCGGTCGTACTACGCGAAGTTCGCCGCGTGGCTGGCGGGGCAGGGCTTCGACGTCATCACGTACGACAACCGCGGCATCGGCGGCTCGCGCCCGAAGGAAGGCTTCAAGCACTTCACCGGATCGCTGACACAATGGGGCGAGTCCGATTTCCCGGCGGCAATCGATTGGGCCTGCCGCGAACGCAAAGTCGAGCGCGTGTTGCTGGTGGGGCACAGCGTGGGAGGGCAGCTGCTGGGGCTCGCTCCGAATGTGGACAAGGTGGCGGCCGCGTTCTGCGTTGCGTCGCAGTCGGGGCACTGGCGGCTGTGGCCGACCCTCGCCGGCAAAGCAAAGATGATCCTCTACATGTACGCGATGCTGCCGGCGGTCGGCGGTGTGTTGGGTTACGTGCCGGGCAGGCTGGGCATGGGCGAGGACCTGCCGCACACCGTTGCGGGTGAATGGGCGCGGTGGTGCCGCACGCCGGATTATCTGCTCGGCGACGATGCGTCGCGGCGCGGGCGCTACGCAAAGGTCACGGTTCAGATTCAGGGCGTGAGCTTTTCGGACGACACCTACGCGCCGAAAGAAACCGTCGCCGCGTGGCTTCAGTTTTTTCCGAACGCGCAGACGGAGCACGCGCACATCGTGCCGCCCGCCCCCGTCGGTCACTTCGGGTTCTTTCGTTCGCCCGCCGAGACGACGTACTGGCAGCAGGCGGCGAAGTGGCTCGAAGCGCGTTCGTCGACCGCCCACTGAGTTGGAGCGGCCCACGAGGCCGACACCCGTGAGCATCGAACGCTCACGGAAACCGGCCCTGGGCGGGTGTACCGCTGCCCATCGACTTCGCTCGACCCGCCCCGATCGATGCCGGAGTGCACTTGTTCAAACTGCGCGTTAGCTCTAAGACTTCCTTAAGGCTAACGCGCATCCAAAAAAAGTCCGACGCGACCCCACTCTCCCCGGCTAGGGGTTCAGGCCGCGCGTGAAGATGAGGCGCGCGACGCGTTCACCGAGCACTTCGATGCGCGGGCGCATGAACGCCAGACGTTCGGCGACGCGCTGCACCGTGCTGACGACGGGCACCATTCGACCGACGCTCGTCCAGGGCTTCGCGTGACCCAGGCCCAGGCCGTCGGCCAGAGGGTCGCCGAGGATCTGGCGGCTCAACCCTTCGAGTGACGACTTCGGCAGGAACAGTGGGCCGCGCAAGGCGAGCGCGTCGATCAACGCGAGGGCGAGCACGCGGCTGTCTTCGTCGGGGTGCAGCTGGCGCCGCGTGATGTGTTGGTAGAGCAGACGTTCTTCCTCGCGCGACGTCGACAGCAGCTCCGGAGCGACGCCCATCACCTGCCCGACCCACCGCCAAAGGTGCTGCACGGAACGCTCTTCTTCGTCGGTGACATGGACGCCGAGCGCTTGAAGGCTGCGCAGGTAGACGTGGCTGAAGGCGAGCAGGGTGCTGGCGTAGTCCTCCTGGTTGATGGGCTCGCCCCACGCCGCGGTGTTCCAGTCGCCGCGCTTCTCGATGCCGTGGCGGACGAAGGCGTGGACCATGCGGGTGCGAATGATGTGGCGGTGCGCGTCCGTGCCGGGCTTCGGGCCGCGCGCGGCAGCGACCTGCAGGACGAAGTTCGTCGTGTCGCGTAGCCGCGCGATGACTTGGGACTCGAGGCGGCCGCCACGGATGAGGACCTTCGCACCGCGGGCCGAGGCGTAGCTTTCCATCAGGCTTCCGAGCACCAGCGCGAGGCCCGACTGCACGACGGTGCGCAGGCCAATCTTGCTGCCCGGCAGCATCGCTTCGAAGTTCACCCACGACGGCACCGACGACGCTTCGTCGAGCAGCTGCACGCTCGCGGGCATCTGCCGCCGCGCGCACGCTTGCAGGGCTTCGTAGAGATCGCCGCCCCGCTTCATGCCCGAGCGCATCACTTCCAGCGACGCGCGCGCGGCGACCCCATCGATGCGCGTGCGATTGCCTTCCAGCCAGGCGTCGATCTCGGCGTCGCTGCGATCGAAGTTCATGGGCGAAACATCCCGCTGTCAGCGCCGGCAGTGCAACCAGCTACTCACAGACCCCGAGGACGTTCGGAATACCGAAGTCGGTGTCGCACTTTCCCGTCGCGCACGGCTTCTGCGCCGAGCAGGTTGGCGCGCACTTGCCTTTGCGACACGCGAGGTCGGGGCCACAGCCGCCACCTGCATCTTCTGGTTCCGTCGAACAGCTCGCGCCTTGCACCTCGAGCCCGTCGTACTTGCAGTACGTCACGACGGTGCGTTCGACGTTGCCCTTGCCCCGGCACGATCGCCCCGGCCCGCATTCGGTTCCTCCGACCGTGCAGGCCTTCACCTTGATGCACTCGCCCGCGGGTGGATACGTCAGGCCGTCGAAGGCGCAGGTTTCGTCACTCGCGCAGCCGGATGACGCCGTGCACGTCTTGTTGCAATGCGGGTCGCCGCGGGGGCCTGCGGTCGCCTCGCAGGTCAGCCCGAGACCGCAGTCATCGCGTCGCCACTCGAGCCCGCCGTCTGCTCGGGGAACACGACGACACGACTGGCCGAGCTGCTTGTTCCCCAACAAGTCGGTGCACACGGGACGGTCGCGCTTCGCCGAGGTCGGAATCGTTTCCGCCGCGACGTCGTAGACCAGCGAACATTTCTTCGTCTGCTCCACGCAATCCGACTGGGCGTAGTTGCAGCCCGTCGCGCACCGATGCTCGCACGAGTCTGTTTCTCCGCAGATGAAAGGCAACCTGCGGCCATCCGCGCAGACACAGCTTCCGGCGCTGCCGTGCGACTCGGTGACGCACGTTTCTGCGGGGAGCTCGGTCGGCAGGCACGCGTACTCGCCTGGGACGCAGATGTTGTTGCCGTTCGGTTGAGAGCAGCGTGTGCCGTCGCAGGCGAACGCCTCGAACCCCGGCTCGCAGTAACAGCCGAGCCCACCCGCTTCCGTGATGCCGCAGGTGCTGCTCGATGGGCAGACGTCGCCGTCGGCGCAGACGGACGTGAAGTTGGCCTTGCTGCACAACGCGCACGGCGTCGTGTTCACCACCGACTTGCACGCACCGAACAACGGCGCCTGCGCGCACACGCGCTGCCGGGTCGGCCAGAACGTCTGACACGCGGAACCGGCGGCGCAGGTGTCGCCCTCACACAACGAAAGACACCGCTTCTTCCCGCTGAGCTCGCCGCACACTTCGTTGTTCCCGCACGGCTGGGTGTCGCTGCAGACACGCGAGCAGATGCCGAGCACACAGCTGAACCCTGCATCGGCCTGGCAGGCATTGCCGGACTTGCACGGCGCGCCGGATCTTCCCGCGTCCGTCGTGCCCGGAGGAACCACCGGCGGTGGCGACGAACAGGCCGCCAGCGCCAACGCCAGACACACTCGAAATGTGCGCATTCGGCAGACCATGGCACGTTCCGGGCGATCGTGATTTGCGCACGAGCATGGCCGAGCTGACCAACGACGCCGCGTCACTTCGCTTCACCCTCACC
>JAYUXE010000935.1:0-3484 GCA_043753165.1 Archangiaceae bacterium
ACAGGTGCTCGAAGAGTTCGACGTGGTAGTCGATGCTCGGCCTCACCATCTTCCAGTAGCCGACGCTGTACCGGCCGCTCGGCAGCGCTTTGAGCGCGGGCTTGTCGAGCTCGATGAAGAGCTGCTCCCTCGAGCGCTTCAGGTGGCGCGTCACCCGACCATTCACCGGCTCGAGCAGCTCAGCGATGGCCACATTCAATGCGCCCAGCGAATTGAAGACGCGGTTTCGAAGCCGCGCCAGAATCCACCGCTGCACCACCTGCACCGAGACTTCGACCTTCGCTTTGTCTTTGGGTCTGTACGGCCGCGTCGGCAGCACCACCGTCGAATAGTGCTGCGCCATCTCTTCGTAGGTGCGGTTGACGTCGCCCTCGTACCGGTCAGCCTTCGTCACGCCGGCCTTCAGGTTGTCGATGACGAGCGCGCCCGGCACGCCGCCGATGTATTCAAGCGCACGCACCGTGCTACCGACGAAGTCAGCGAGTTGCTGCGTCCAAGTCGCCTCGGCGTAGACGTAGCTCGAGGCCCCCAGCACGGCCACGTACACTTCGGCCTCACGCACCTCGCCCGTGAGAGCGTCGACCACTGCCGCCTTTCGACCCGAGTAGTCGATGAAGAGCTTCTCGCCAGCGCGGTGCTCTTGCCGCATCGACATCCGTTGCTTCGCCAGCCACTCGTTGTAGTGGTCGCAAAATCGAGAATACCGGTAGCCCGTCGGCTCTTTCTCCAGGTACTCGAGGTGCAGAACCTCGAGCGTCACTGCCGGTCGCTTCAGCTCGCGAAATAGCCACAGCATGTCTGGCAACGGCCTGGGCGTTGACGAGGGCAATCTCGGTCCAAACAGCCGCTGCTCGAGCTCGTCTTCGGCCAACTCCTTCACCGCAGCCCAATCGAGCCGTGACGCCTTCCAGCGCACCATGAGCGTACCGACCGCCCCGTTGCTGATGCCCAGCGCCTTCGCCACCGCCCGGTGCGTGCGCTCCAACTCCAACTTCTGCCTCAAAATCTCTCGAACGTTCCTCATAGACAGTTTTTCGGTCGCCATTGGCGCCCTCCTTGGGGAGGCGCTTCTGGCTCCGCTGCCCAGTTTTAAGAAGCTCTGCTTGCCTTGAGCACGATGCGTCGGAATGGCTGATCACGACGTCGGAACGCGTGATCACGATGCGTCGGAATGAGTGATCATGATGCGTCGGAACGAGCGATCACGATGCGTCGGAATGCGCAGCTGCACGTGGTGACCCACGCGTTCTTCAAGGCCTGCCTGTTCTTGGGCGCCGGCAGCGTGATGCACGGCAACGCAGACGAAGAAGACATCACCAAGCTGGGCGGGCTGCGCAAAGAGATGCCGACCACCTGGTTCACATTCTTGGTCGCGACCCTGGCCATCACCGGCATCGTGCCGTTGTCGGGTTTCTTCTCGAAAGACGCGATTCTGCACGCGGCCCACAGCAACGAGATTCTCGGCTACGGCTGGGTGCTGCATGTGGCGTATCTCATCGGTACGGCGACGGCGTTGGGCACCGCGTTCTACATGATGCGGCTGTACTTCGTTGCGTTCGGTGGTTTGCGCGCTCGAAAGACGCCAAGGTGCACCAACGGGGCTCCGGCCTCGGCGAGGGTCTGCAACTGACGCAGCGTCTCTTGAGCGAGGAAAGCAGCAAGCGAGCGTCCAGAGGCAATCTCGTCAGAGTCGACCTCCGGAAGGTCACGGAAGTCGGTGATGAAAGTCTTCGAACGAGCCATCCGCGCAGGCTACGTCAGTGGGCCCGCACAAGAGCTGGGTGTGCTGCCTCAGGGCCCAGTCATGGGACGCTCAACCACGATGCTTCGCGGTCAGCTTGGCCGAACCGCGAGCGGTCAGCTTGGCCGAACCACGCGCGGTCACCTACGCCGGCCCACAACAGCTCTCGCCCTCCCTGATGGTCGGTACCTCGATGGGGGCGATTCTGTCGCGGGCTCTGGTTCGGTGGCGACGCCGTCGTATGTCAGAGGCAACGGGTAGACGTGTGGAGTGGATGGCGGGGAGGGCCGGCGACGGGCGCCGGAGATGTCGGTGCTGCACGAGGCCTTTCGCCGAGGCTGGCCAGCGGTGTCGTCATCGATGCCGTCGCGGGTGAAGCGTGAAGTAGAGCAGTACCTGCGGTGTGGCGAGCTGCGGTACGGCTTCGTGGAGGTGAGCTGCGAGGACTGCAAGGAGGCACGGTTGGTGGCCTTCAGTTGCAAGGGTCGAGGCTTTTGCCCGTCGTGCACGACGCGTCGTGCCATCGACACCGGAGCGCAGCTGGAGTCAGTGCTGCCGCATGTGGCCCACCGCCAGTGGACCTTGAGCCTGCCCTTCTCGCTGCGCTTTCAAGTCGTCAAGCGCCCGGAGCTTCTCAAGCGCATCGAGGTGCGCCTGGTGCGAGCCATCTGGCGCTGGCAGCGCCAAGAGGCCCGGCGACTCGGAGTTGGGGGCCCGTTGCGCGGCGGCGGGGTGTGCTTCTGGCAGTGGTTTGGCAGCAGCCTCCAGCTGACGCCGCACCTCCACTTGCTGGTGCCCGAGGCGCAGTGGCTCGGCAGCGGCGAGTCGGTGCTGCTGGGGCCTCCGTCTGATGACGAGGTGACGGCGGTGCTGCACCGGGTGTTGCGGCAGACCCAGCGAGACTGGGGTGACGAGGCAGCCAGCTGGGCTGACGACAACGAGTACGAGGCCTTGCAGCAGCAGGCCATTCAACAACGGCTGCCTCTGCCCGATGCGGGGAGTCAGCGGCGCCGTCGTGTCGCAGTGGCGCACGGCTTCTCGCTCCACGCCGACACGGCCGTGCATGCCAATGACAGACAAGGCCTTGAGAGACTGTGCCGGTACGGTGCGCGTGGCCCCGTTTGCGAATCACGCCTGCGCCGACTCGACGACGGCCGCTACGAGTACACGCCCAAGAAAGGAGTCACCTTCACCCTGACGGCCGAGGCCCTCGTGCGGCGGCTCGTCGCGCTGCTGCCTCCGGCGCGGCTGCACCTGACCAGCTTTCATGGAGTCTTGGCCCCCAACGCCTCGCTCCGCCCCCTCGCCACCCGCCAGCCCGAGGCGGAGGCCCCTCCTGGGCCACGGGCAAAAGTACCACCAAAGAAAAAGACGAAGCGGCGCCTTGACTGGGCCACCCTCCACCAGCGCACCTTCGGCACCGACGTTCTGCGCTGCCCTTGCGGTGGCCGCCGTACCATTCGCGCGTTGCACTCCACCCGCAGCGCCGCCGAGCAGAGACTGACTGCCCTTGGCATTCCCGTGCCCTCGCGCATTCTTCCGCCGGCCACCGCGCCTCCCCAACTGACCTTTGCCGTCTGACGGACTCCCCGGGGCCTTACCGACTTCGACCGTCACGCCACCACTGCGTCGACGCCGCGGCTCCCACCGTCACCGCTGCCTAAAACACCTCGGCCACTCGCCGAAATTCGCCCGTCGCAGTACCCTGGCGCCGAGTGCCTTCACGCCACCTCATGGATTTCA
>JAYUXE010000936.1:0-8082 GCA_043753165.1 Archangiaceae bacterium
ATCGAACAGGCGCTGGCGAAGGTTCGCAAGGCGCGCTTCCTCGAGGTGCTCGCGCAGACGACCGCGGAAGAGAAGCGGGTCAGCCGCGTGATCGCAGAGCTCGAGCGCGAGGACAAACAGCTGACCGCCTTCGTGGGCGAAATGAAGAGCACGGTGACCTCTGGTTTCCGCGCACGCAAAGGCCACCTGCCGCTGCCCGTGGTGAATGGCCTGGTCGAGGTCGGGTTCGGGAAAGTGGTCAACCCGCGCTTCAACACGGTGACGGTGCAGAAGGGCCTCGACATTCGCGCAGGGCTGGGCGCCAAGGTGCTGTCGGTGGGCACGGGGACGATCGCGTTTTCGGGTTGGCTGAAGGGCTACGGCAACCTGGTCATCGTCGACCATGGCGCGGGGTACCACTCGTTGTACGCGCACCTGGCGCACAGCCTGGTCGAGGCAGGCAACGAAGTGGAAGAGGGCGAAGAGATTGCGGCGGTGGGCGACACGGGCAGCCTCAAAGGTGCATTTCTGTACTTCGAGATCCGCAAAGACGGGCAGGCGATTGATCCGTCGCCGTGGATCGAGGCGGATTAAGAATCATCGGCATGGACGTGTTGATGTCGGTGAACAAGGCGCTGCGCCATGTGCTGGTCGCGCGCGGCGTCGAGAGCAGCATGAAGGTGATCAACGGCCACCCCGTTCACACCTACTTCGTGCAGGGTGAAGGCAAGGGCCCGCCCGTCATCGTGCTGCATGGGCTCGGTGGCTCGGCCAACGGTTTCTACAAGACGTTTTTTCCTCTGGCGAAACACTTCTGCGAGGTCTGGGCGCCCGACCTGCCGGGCAACGGGTTCTCGCCCCTTCCGCCGGGCGGCGCGCTGAAGCTCGAAGACCAGGTGAAGCTGCTGATCGCGTTCATCGACGAGGTGGTGAAGAAGCCGGTGTTTCTCGTCGGCAATTCCCTGGGCGGAGCGATGGCTCTCTTCGCGGCCCACCACGCCCCCGACCGCCTCGTCGCGCTGGCCGTCGTCTCGCCCGCGGGGGCCCGCGTCAGCGACGAACGCATGCGCGCGCTGCTCGACTCGTTCGAAGTGAAGACGACGGAACAGGCGCGGGCGCTGACGAAGCGGCTCTTCCACAGCGCGCCGCTGCCGATGCTGCTGTTCTCGAGCCAGCTGAAGACCATGTACGCAAGCCCTGCCGTGCGTTCGGCCATTTCCGAAGTGAAGCCCAGCGACGTGGTGACGGAAGAGATGCTGGGGAATCTGAAGATGCCGGTGATGTTGGTGTGGGGAAAGAGCGAGAAGCTGCTTCCCTACGAAGGCATCGAATACTTCCGCGCTTTCCTGCCGAAGGGGGCAGAGGTGCGGGAAGTAGAGGGGTTCGGCCACATCCCCCAGATGGAAAAGCCGAAAGAGCTGGTGGCAATGCTGATCGAATTTGCGCGGAAAAGCGGGTTGCTGTGAATTGCAGGGCCGGCGCTCCTACAATCTGAGCTCTATGGTTTTCCGGCGTGCAGCCCTGACGTGGTGCCTGTTGTCGGCCGGCCTGGTGTCTGCGGGGCCGGCTCCTTCTCGCGGCGAGAGCACGTACAAGCAGCTCGAACTGTTCGCTCGGGTGCTGTCATACGTCGAGAACAACTACGTCGAGAACGTCGACGAACAGCAGCTGATGTACGGCGCGATCCGCGGAATGCTGGACACGCTCGACCCGCACACGGTCTTCATGCCGCCGGACGTCTTCAAGGAAATGAAGATCGACACGTCGGGCGAGTTCGGCGGCCTGGGCATCGAGATTGCGCGGAAGGGCGACAACATCGTGGTGGTCGCTCCGATTGACGACACGCCGGCCCAGCGCGCGGGCATTAAGTCGGGCGATCAAATTCTGAAAATCGACGACGAGGCGACGCGCAACATGGAGCTCGCGCGCGCGATTCAGAAGATGCGTGGGCCCGCGGGCAAAAAGGTGATGCTGACGATCATGCGCGAGGGCTTCAATGCGCCGCGCGAGTTCGCGATCATGCGCGACCACATCCGCATCGCGTCGGTGGAAGGCGCGCTGTACAACGGCGTCGGCCACGTGAAGGTGAAGAACTTTCAAGAACGCACGGACGCCTCGTTGTTCAAAGAGCTCGAACGGTTGCGCGCGCTGAACGGCGGAAAAGAGCTGCGGGGTCTGGTGCTCGACCTTCGCAACAACCCGGGCGGCCTGCTCGACCAGGCAGTGGCGATCTCCGACCGGTTCCTGCCGGGAAACCTGGCGATCGTCTCGACGCGCGGCAGGGCGGGCGGGCACGTGACGGAAGAGAAGAGCAAAGACCGCGACACCGAGAAGCCGTACCCGATGGTCGTGCTGGTGAATGCAGGCAGCGCGTCGGCAAGCGAGATCGTCGCGGGCGCCCTGCAGGATCACCAGCGCGCCGTGGTGTTCGGCGTGCCGACGTTCGGGAAGGGCAGCGTCCAGACGGTGATCGAGATGGAAGATGGCTCGGGGCTGAAGCTCACCATCGCGCGCTACTACACGCCGCGCGGCCGCAGCATTCAGGAGAAGGGAATCATCCCCGACTTCGTCGTCGGCGAGGCCGAAGGGTCGATTGCCAACAAGACCGAACAGCTGCGCGAGAAGGACTTGAAGCGGCACTTCAAGGGCGAATCCGACAGCGACGTGTCCGACAAGCTCAAGCCCAACCTGCCCGAGAATCTGAAGGCGTGGGACGTGACCGAGAAGCTGGGCGACTACCAGCTGAAGATCGCGCTCAATTACCTCAACGGGCTCGCGACGCCCGGCAAGGCGACCGCGGCGAAGTCGCCGTAGGGCACCCGGCCTCTTCTTGTCGCACGAACAGGGGATTGGGTTGTTGTCCCCGCGGGGCGTCTGGGCGAGCATCACGCCCCTTCGATGCGGCCGGCACTGATTGCATTTCTCGTTTCGTCACTCGCGCACGCCGCGACGGGCCCGAAGCTGATTCTGCTGCCCGCGGCAGTCGACGCGCCGTCGAAGCAGCAGGAAGCGTGGCTCACCGAGCAGGCCGAGCTCGCGATGAACGCGTCGGGCCGGTTCACCGTGCTGCCGCTGGGAAACGTCGGCAACGTGCTCGCCGAAGCGCAGCCCGCGAAAGCCGCCGAGGCCGAAGCGCTGATGAAGGCGGCGCACAAGTCGCTGGACGATCTCGACGCCGAAAAGGCGATCACCGAGTTCACGAACGCGATCGCGCTGTGGCGGCAGGCCGACCTCACCGACCCCGCCGTGTTCGATCAGCTGATCACCGCGTGGGTGATGCGCGCCGCGTCGCAGGTCGCCAACGGTGACACCGCGGCCGCGAAGACCGAGATCGAAAAGATTCTCACCGTGTCGACGAAGGCCGTTTTCCCCGACGCGTTTTTCCCGCCCGACCTGCTCAAGTTCGTCGAAGCGCAGAAGAAGACGGTGTCGCGCGCGACCGGTGAGCTCAACGTCCGCACCGACCCCCCGGCAGCGAAAGTCTGGGTCGACGGCGTGGCCCGCCCCGTTTCGCCCGCGAAGACGACCAACCTCGCCGGCGGCAAGCACCTCGTCGTGGTTTCGCTGCCGGGCTTCGAGCACGTCGTCGCCGACATGAACCTGGGCGACGAGCTCGTGAAGCTCAAGCCCAACGAAGGCGCCGCGAAGCTGAAGGCCGCGCAGGACAAAGTGGTGAAAGGCCCCGACGGCGCGCCACGCGATGCGGCGGGAAAAGAGTGGGCCCAGCTCACCAACCAGGCCGACCAGGCGCTGATTCTCGTCGCGAAGAAGAGCACCGCCGGCCAGAAGCTCGAGCTCACCGCGGTGCGCCTCGAAGTGCGCGACGGTCACAACGCGGGCTACCGCACGGGCACCGTCGCGATGGGTGACAGCGCTGCGCTGCAGACATTTCTTCAGCCCGTGCTGGCGAAGGATGTTCCGCGCGAGGGCGGGAAGCCGGTGAAGAACTTCGGCGGCGGCAGCGGAGGCAGCGGCGGCGGCGGCGCGGTGCGCACGGTGACGGGCGTTGGACTCATCGTGCTCGGCCTCGCGTCGGCGGGCGTCGGTGCGTACGCAGGCGTCTCGGCCAGCGGCAAGGCGGCCGAGTACCGCAACACGCCCCAGGTGTTCACCGCGAAGTCGGAAAACCTGAAGACGGAAGGGAAGAACTTCGCGCTCGTCGCCGACATCACCCTCATCGCGGGCGCCGTGCTCGCCGCGACGGGCGCCGTCGTGCTCATCACCGGAGCCGTCGGCAGTTCAGCGGCTTCTCCGGATCCGGCCAAGAATCCGGGCGTCGCTTCCACGCGCGTGAATGAGCCCGCGAAGGTCGACGCCGCGAAGGTCGACACCGCGAAGCAGGCGGACGACGCGAAGAAGGCGGACGACGCGCGCAAGGCCGACGAGGCGAAGAAGGCCGGCGACGCGAAGAAAGCGGAAGACGCGGCAAAGGCGGAAGAGGCGAAAAAGGCCGACGACGCGAAGAAAGTCGAGGACGCGAAGAAGGCCGAAGCGGCCGCGAAGTCCAACGATCCAAAGGTCCGCAAGGCCGAAGAGAAGCGAAAGGCCGAAGAGGCGAAAAAGGCGGCGAAGGACGCGAAGGCTGCGGAAGAGAAGAAGAAGGCCGACGACGCGAAGGCGGCGAAGGACGCGAAGGCCGCGGAAGAAAAGAAGAAGGCGGACGAGGCGAAGGCGGCGAAGGACGCGAAGGCCGCGGAAGAAAAGAAGAAGGCCGATGACGGGAAGGCCGAGGCGCAGAAGAAAGCCGATGACGGGAAGGCCGCGAAAGAAGCGAAGGCCGCCGAGGACGCGAAGAAGACGGAAGACGCAAAGGCCGAGGCGCAGAAGAAGGCCGACGAAGCGAAGGCCGCCGAAGACGCGAAGAAGAACGGCGGGAAGAAGGCGGACGAAGAAGCGAAGAAAGTCGAAGAGGCGAAGAAGGCCGAGGAAGAAGCACGCAAGGCCGAAGAAGCGAAGAAGGCCGAGGAAGAAGCGAAGCGCGCCGAGGCGAAGCGAAAGGCCGAGGAAGAGAAGAAGGCCGACGAGGCGCGGAAGAAGGCCGAGCAGGAAAAGAAGAAGAAGGTCGACGAAGACGACCTGCGGAACTACTGAAAGCCGGCTGGCCGCGCGGCCGTTTCGCCGCAGCGGCGCCCAGCGACCGGAACGCAACCGTCGGAAACTGGACGGGCCGCCACAGGCCTGTAGCGTTCGCTCCGCTTGGCATCGCAGGTGCTCTTCACCTGCTCGCGCCGCAGGGCGCGTGGTCAGGAGGCCACGGAACTTCAAATGACAAATCGCGTCGGCGTGCTGATGGGCGGTTGGGGCGAAGAACGGGAAATCTCGATGAAGACGGGCGAGGCGATCGCCACGGCGCTCGAGGCGGGCGGCCACGATGTGACGCGCGTCTTCGCGGGCCCCGGGCTCGACAAGGCAGTTCGCGCCGCGCAGATTGACGTCGCCTTCCTCGCGCTGCACGGGCGCATGGGCGAAGACGGCAAGGTCCAGGGCCTGCTCGAGGTGCTCGGCATTCCGTACACCGGCTCGGGCGTGATGGCGTCGGCGCTCGCGATGAACAAGCCCTTCGCGAAGAAGCTCTTCCGCCAGCACAACCTCGCCACGCCGCTGGGCTACTCGGTTCGCCGCGAAGACCTCGCGCGCTGCAACGAGCTGCACCTCGACCTGGGCTTCCCCTGCGTCGTGAAGCCTGCGCACGGCGGCTCATCGGTCGGTCTTTCGGTCGTCACGGGGCCGGAAGGGCTGCCCGCCGCGGTGGCTCAGGCGTGCCGGTTTGGTGGCGAGGCGCTGGTCGAACGGATGGTGAAGGGGCGCGAAGTGACGGTGGGCATCCTCGGCGACACCGTGCTCGGCAGCTGCGAAGTGAGCCATGGCAGCTCGACGTTCGATTTTCAGACGAAGTACCAGTCGGGCAACGCGGGCTACCACTTGCCCCCGCGGCTGTCGGCGACGCGCGTGACCAACGTCGAAGCGATGGCGCTGGCGGCCTACCGTTCGCTGGGCTGCCGCGGCTATGGCCGGGTCGACTTTCTCTGCAGCGACACCGCGAATGACGTCGTGCTCGAGGTCAACACCCTGCCCGGGATGACGCAGACGAGCCTGCTGCCGAAGATTGCGAAACAGGCCGGCATCGCGTTCGAGCAGCTGTGCAGCCAGATCCTCTCGCGCGCCACGCTCGATCAGGTCGACGTGGGCGCCGCGGAAGAAGTGCCCGCTGCCGCTGAGGAAAGGCGGGCAGGTTAGGCGTTCGAAGGGGCCATCGGTAGAATGGCCGCCATGCTCACGACTGCCCTGCTGGCTCTGGCGCTGTTTGCTTCTTCTGAACCGCTGAAGCTCACGCCCGGTGGCCAGGAGGTTCTGCGCATTCCCGGGCTCACGCGCATCGCGCTGAGCAAGGAAGACATCGCCGACGTGAAGGTGCTCAACAACGGCGAGCTGCTTCTGGTGGGCAAACAGAAGGGCCGCACCACCATCACGATGTGGATCAACGGAAAAATCTCGAGCCGCGCTGTCATCGTCGATGACGGCAAGTCGAGCGAGATTGCGAAATTGATCCACGACTCGGTGAGCCCGTCGCTGAAAGTCGAGGAGTACAACGGCCGCATCGTCGTCGACGGCATCGTCGACAGCGTCGAAGACCTCGAGCGCCTGCGCCTGGTCACCGCCGGCGATCCGAATGTGACGTTGCTCGTGACATTGAACCCGCGCGTCCTGCCGGTCGTCGCGGAAATGATCACCACGCAGCTGCAGCGCGAAGGCCTCAAGACGGCGAAGGCCATCTGCGTGGGCGACAAAATCTTTCTCGAAGGCTCGGTGGCAGACCAGGCCGAGTCACAAAAAGCCCAGCTGATCGCCGACGCGATCTACGCCCGCGCGTCCGGCGGCAGGTAGTCCCGACCCCGGTTTCAAACGAATTCCCCGAGTGACTTCGGCACGTTGTGCTGAAAACCTCGCTGTGGTGGAAACGCTTTGACACCAGAGCCGTCACCCCCTAAGAAAGCCCGAATTTCCACCCAGAGGGGGGAAAGATCCTTTGTGTTTCTGGGACTTTGAGTGAGGGCAGACCGGCCGCGATGAGCACCGTCGAGATACTCTTCCTCGCCATCTACTTTGGCGTCCTGGCTGTGCTTTCCGTTTACGGCTCCCACCGCTACCGGATGGCCTTTCTGTATTACCGGCACAAGTTCAAGCTGCCGACGCCGAACGGAACCCTCGCGCACACTCCGCGGGTCACGATTCAGCTGCCCATCTTCAACGAGCTCTACGTCGTCGAACGGTTGATCGATTCAGTCTGCAAAATCGAATACGCACCGGGCCTGCTCGAAGTGCAGGTGCTCGACGATTCCACCGACGAGACGTGCGGCATCGCGCGGGCGTGCGTCGAACGCTGGAAGCAGAAGGGCGTCGACATCGTCTACCTGCACCGCACCAACCGTTATGGCTTCAAGGCGGGCGCGCTCGAGGCGGGTCTCAAGGTCGCGAAGGGCGAGTTCGTCGCGGTGTTCGACGCGGACTTCGTGCCGAGCCCCGACTTCCTCAAGCGCACGGTTCCGTTCTTCGCCGACCCGAAGGTGGGCATGGTGCAGGTGCGTTGGGGCCACCTGAATCGCGAGTACTCGATTCTGACCCAGGCGCAGAGCATCTTTCTCGACGGCCATTTCATGATCGAGCACACCGCGCGCAACCGCAGCGGCTGCTTCTTCAACTTCAACGGCACGGCAGGCATCTGGCGCAGCAACACCATCACCGACGCCGGCGGCTGGCAGCACGACACGCTCACCGAAGACCTCGACCTCTCGTACCGCGCGCAGCTCAAGGGCTGGCAGTTCATCTTCCTGCCGGACGTCATCTCGCCCGCCGAAGTCCCGGTCGACATGAATGCGTTCAAGAGCCAGCAGCACCGGTGGGCGAAGGGCAGCATCCAGACGGCCCGCAAGCTGTTGCCGCAGATCCTTCGCAGCAACCTGCCGTGGCGCGTGAAGCAGGAAGCGTTCTTTCACCTCAGCAACAACATGGCGTACCTGCTGATGGTGCTGCTGTCGGTGCTGATGCCGTTGTCGATGATTGTGCGGTTCGAGCACGGCCTGTACGGCACGCTGTTCCTCGACC
>JAYUXE010000937.1:0-17291 GCA_043753165.1 Archangiaceae bacterium
GGGGTTGGTACCTCGAAAGCTCTGGGGGCAGGCGGTTCTCTATGGACGTGGGTGATGCCGCGCTGCTGTTCGGCGCTGCTTTCGCAGGCGGTACGTTGAACAGCGTCGCGGGCGGCGGCAGCTTTCTCACGTTTCCCTCGCTGGTCTTCACGGGCGCCGATTCAGTGGTGGCGAACGCGACCAGCAGCGTGGCGCTGTGGCCCGGGTCCATCGCCAGCGCGCTGGGCTACCGCGAAGAACTGAAAGCCGAAGCAGCAAACCTTCGCTGGCTCGCCGCGCTCAGCGCCCTGGGCGGGCTCATCGGCTCGCTGACGTTGATCGCCACCCCGACGTCGATCTTCGACACGCTGGTTCCGTATCTGATGCTGGTCGCGACGCTGGTCTTCACGTTCGGCGAGAAGCTGCGGGCGCAGGCGAAGTCGGCCGAGCCGTCGCGCCCGTTGGTGATGGGGGCACAGCTGTTGATTTCGATCTACGGCGGCTACTTCGGCGGCGGCATGGGGCTGATGATGCTGGCGGCCTTCACGCTGCTGGGGATGACGCAGCTGCACCGGATGAACGCGTTGAAGTCGGGCCTGGGGGTGTTGATCAACGGCATCGCGGTGGCGATCTTCGTCATCAGCGGGAAGATCGCGTGGGCGCCCGCGGCGGTGATGGTCGTGGGCGCCGTGCTGGGCGGCTTTGGTGGGGCGTCGCTGGCGCGAAGGGTAGAGCCGTCGCGCGTTCGCCCTGTCGTGATCGCCATCGGCTGGGCGATGACGACCGCGTTTTTCGTGAAGACGTTCGCTTAGCTCTCGAGCCCGCCGGCGTAGAAGCCGTCGAGCACTTCCTTGTACCTGGTCTCGACGACCTTGCGCTTCACCTTCTGGCTGGGCGTGAGCTCGCCGTTCTCGAGGGTGAGATCCGAAGGGAGGATCGCGAACTTCTTCACCTGCGAGTAGTTGGCGATGCTGGCGTTCAGCTGGTCGAAGGCGGGCTTGAGCAGCGCGTGAACCCTGGGGTCCTTCACGATCTCGGCGTAGTTGCCGGCGACGCCATTCTCTTTCGCCCAGGCGGCGATCGCGTCGGGGTCGACCGCGACGAGCGCAGTGCAGAAGTTCCGGTTGTTGCCGTGAACGAGCACGTTGCTGATGTACGGCGAGAGCAGCTTGAGCTTGCCCTCGAGCTCCTGCGGGGCGACGTACTTGCCCACCGAGGTCTTGATGAGGTCCTTCTTGCGGTCGGTGATGCGCAGGTTGCCCTGGGCGTCGAGCTCACCGATGTCGCCCGTGTAGAGCCAGCCGTCTTTGATCGTCTCGGCCGTGGCTTCACCGAGGTTGTGGTACCCGCGCATCACGCCGCGGCCCTTGATCAAAATCTCGCCGTCGCTGGCGATCTTCACCTCGGTGCCCGGAGCCGGAGGCCCGACCGTGCCGAACTTGTAGCTGTCGGGGCGGTTCACGAACGAGAAGGCGCTGGTCTCGGTGAGGCCGTAGCCTTCGAGAATCAGAATGTCGCAGGCGTGGAAGAACTCGGCCATTTCGCGCGAAAGCGCCGCGCTGCCCGACACGAAGTACCGCAGGTTGCCGCCGAACAGCATCTTCAGCTTCGAGAACACCAGCTTGTTGGCCAGGTTCGCCTTCACCGCCAGCATGCCGCCGACGGGCTGCCGCGCCTGCTTCTGCTTGCTGACCTCGCGGCCGACTTCCAGCGCCCACTGAAAAATCTTGTACTTCAGGCCGCCGTTGGCTTTCGCGCCGCCGACGACCTTGTTGTAGACCTTCTCGAAGATGCGGGGCACCGCGGCCACGAACGTGGGTTTGATCACCGCGAGGTTGGCGACCAGCTTGTCGACGCGGCCGTCGACTGCCGTCTGGAAGCCAATCTTCAGCTGTGCGACCTCGAGCACCTTGCCGAAGCTGTGGGCCAGCGGCAGCCACAAATACTGCACGTCGTCGGGGCGAAGAATCTGCAGCTCGTCGATGGCGTCCGCTTCGTAGACCCAGCAGTCCTGCGTGAGCTCGACGCCCTTGGGGCGGCCCGTGGTGCCCGACGTGTAGATGAGCGTCGCGAGCGAATCGTTCTTCACCGACTTGCCGATGGTTTCCCATTCGGCGACGGAAGCGCCGCGGCCCTTCTCGAGCAGCTCGGCCCAGCTGATCACCCAGCCGTCGTGGCCGCCCTTGCCGTCGATGCTGATGACCTTGCGGACCTTCGACAGGCTCGCCTTCTGCGAGACGAGCTTGGCGATCTGCTCTTCGTTTTCGGCGATGACGAACGCGGTGTTCGAGTCCTGCACGATGTAGCCGCAGTCGTCGGGCGTGCTGGAAGGGTAGATGGTGGTGGTCGCTCCGCCGGCGCAGAGGATGCCCATGTCGGCGCAGATCCACTCGTAGCGGGTGCCGGCGAGAATCGCGACGCGCTCTTCGTTCTGCAACCCGAGCGCGCGCAGCCCCATCGAGATTTCGCGAACCGTGACGCCGAAATCCTTCCACGACACTGACTTCCACGAGGTGCCTTCGACGAACTGGTAGGCGGTGCCGCCGGGGGTCGCGCCGATGCGAAAGTGAAGAAGGTCGGGAACGGTTTTGAAGGTCTGACCAGCCAAAGATGCCTCCTGGGGCGGTTAAGGCTTTTCGAAAGGGTTGGGACCTTCCCATAAAAGAAAACCGGCCCGTGCAATTTCGCAGGGGCCGGCGGTTCGAGACTTCCTGCGTGAGGCGGGGGCCGTTACTTCCGTTCGGCCGCTTCCTTCGCCTGCTTCTCTTTGTACTTCTTGATCATGTCTTCCTGCTCGTTCTTCGGCACCGCCGAGTAGCGCGCGAATTCCATCGTGAACTCGCCCTTGCCCTGGGTGGCCGAACGAAGGTCCGTCGAGTAACCGAACATGTTGTTCAGCGGAACTTCGGCGACGGCCGTCAGGTACCCTTCGGCGTTCGAGGTCTCGAGAATCGTGCCGCGGCGCTGGTTCAGCTGGCCGACGACGGAGCCCTGGAACTCTTCCGGCGCGGTGACTTCGACCTTCATCATCGGCTCGAGAATCACCGGCTTGGCGGCCGCGTACCCTTCGCGGAACCCCATGAGCGCGGCGGTCTTGAACGCCATTTCAGAAGAGTCGACGGCGTGGAAGGCGCCGTCGTTGACGACGCAGCGAACGCCCGAGACGGGGAACCCGATCAACGAGCCCTTCTCGACCGCCATCTTGAAGCCCTTGTCGCACGCGGGAATGAACTCGCGGGGAATCGAGCCGCCCGACACTTCGTCGACGAACTCGTAGGTCTCGACGGCGTCGGCCGGCAGCGGCTCGAGGTAGCCGCACACGCGGGCGAACTGGCCTGAGCCACCCGTCTGCTTCTTGTGCGTGTAATAGAACTCACCCTTCTGGGTGATGGTCTCGCGGTACGCGACCTGCGGCTTACCGGCGATGACTTCGCACTGGTACTCGCGCTTCATGCGCTCGATGTAGATCTCGAGGTGGAGCTCGCCCATGCCGCTGATGATGGTCTGGGCCGACTCTTCGTCGCGGTGAACGCGGAAGGTAGGGTCTTCCTTCGTGAAGCGGTTCAGCGCCTTCGAGAAGTTCGCGGTGGCCGAACGTTCTTTCGGAGCGACGGCAAGAGAGATGACAGCGTCCGGCACGTGCATCGAGGTCATCGTGACCTGAATGTCGCCGTCGGTGAACGTGTCGCCCGAGGCGCATTCGACGCCGAACAGCGCGACGATGTCGCCGGCGCGCGCGGTCTCGATGTCGTTCATTTCGTTGCTGTGCATGCGCACGATGCGGGGGATCTTCAGGCGCTTCAGCTCGCGGCTGCAGTTCACGATGAACTCGCCCTTCGAGATTTCGCCCTGGTAGCAGCGGATGTACGTCAGCTGCCCGTAGCGGCCGTCTTCGAGCTTGAAGGCGAGGCCGACGAAGGGCTTCTTGAAGTCGTGCTCGAGGACGACGGGCGCCTCGTTGTTCTTCTGGTCGTGGCCGATGTTCTCGACTTCCTTCGGGTTCGGCAGGTAGTCGCACACCGCGTCGAGCAGGGTCTGGATGCCCTTGTTCTTGTACGCCGAGCCGCACATCACGGGCGTCATCTTGAGGCCGATGGTGGCGCGGCGAATGGCGGCCTTGAGCTCTTCGTTGCTGATGGGCTCTTCGTTGATGAACTTCTCGGCGAGCTTGTCGTCGACGTCGGCGACGAGCGTGATGATCTCGACGCGGGCGGCCTTCACTTCGTCGGCGTACTCGGCCGGAACCGGCTCGGTGCGCACGTCTTCGCCCTTCTCGCCGTCGAAGTAGAACGCCTTGCCTTCGATGGGGTCGATGACGCCGAGGAAGCGGTCTTCGGCGCCGATCGGAACCTGAATCGGAACCGGGTGGTGGCCCAGCTTTTCTTTGAGCATCTGCGCGACGCGGCGGTAGTTGGCGCCCGCGCGATCCATCTTGTTGATGAAGGCGATTCGCGGCACGTGGTACCGCTTCATCTGACGGTCGACGGTGATCGACTGCGACTGGACGCCGGCGACCGAGTCGAGCACGAGGATGGCGCCGTCGAGCACGCGAAGGCTGCGCTCGACTTCGATGGTGAAGTCGACGTGTCCGGGGGTGTCGATGATGTTGACGTTGAAGTCCTTCCATTCGGCGTAGGTCGCGGCCGACTGAATGGTGATGCCCTTCTCGCGCTCGAGATCCATCGAGTCCATCTTGGCGCCGACCCCGTCCTTGCCGCGGACCTCGTGAATCTCGTGGATGCGGCCCGTGTAGAACAGGAACCGTTCGGTGAGCGTCGTCTTGCCGGAATCGATGTGCGCGGAGATGCCGATGTTGCGGATGCGTTCGAGAGGAATCTGAGCCATGGTGCCGCCGCACATACCGAAACCTCGTCCGCATTGGAAGCATGGAGCGGAAACCTTGGCCGATGACTCGCAGCTGCCGCCTGTGCCGACCTTCGGCTTCGGCGAAAAGGTCTGCGGAAACTGCAAGCTGTGGTCGGCAATCTCGGTCGATTCGGGCCGCGGCTGGGTGGGTCAGTGCCGGGTTCAGCCGGCGCGCGGGCTGTTCGTCCCGTCGGCTCCCATTTGCGACGTGTTTGCCCCGCGCGGTGGGGTGAGCCTGCCAAAGCCGGTGGTGGCCGAGCCGCCGCGGCCGAAGCGGATTCAGAACATCGCTCCTGTGATTGTGCGGCGGCGGGAAGACGGCACGGCAGCGTTGCCGGTTCGCGCGGCGCCCGTGTCTGCCCGCGGCAACGAGCAGGTCGACTTCGGGCCCGAGATGAAGCTTCACGATTCCGAGCTGCAGTTCTCGGGGTCGACCCCCACCCAATCGACAGGAGTTTCGATGACGCGCGCCGAGCTGATGGAAGTCTTCCTCGAGGCCACCGGCCAGGCCGAAGTCTCGCTGGCGCCGAAGTGGGAAGGCGGCATGGTGCAGATGGTGCCCAAAGACGGGCAGGCGAAAGAGATTCCCATCGATTCGCTGTTCCACAAGGTGGTGATGGTGCGCGATCGGCTGCGCACGCTCGAGCAGAAGCTCAACGCGCACCCGAAGCTCACCGCCGCCGAGAAAGTCGAGATGCAGCAGTACGTCACCCGCTGCTACGGGTCGCTGACGACGTTCAACGTCCTCTTCCGCGAGAAGGGCGATCAGTTCATCGGCCAGAAGGGCGACGAGTGAGCAGCGGCCCCGAAGGCAGGCTTCATCAGCCTAGGGGGAATCGCGAAGCGATTAGCGCGAACCATGAGACAGCGGCCCCGAAGGCCCAGCCGGCCGCGCTACCCGGCCTTGCGCAAGGCGCCGTTGCGTTCCATCTGCTCGACCAGCCGCGCGCGGCCGCGGTTGAGCGCGCTCTTTACAGTGCCTTCCGGAAGCCGCAGCAGCTGGGCGATTTCCGGGTAGCTGAAGCCGCGCAGCTCGCGAAGGGTGAGCATGTCGCGGTGCTGCGGTGAGAGCTGGGCGAGCGCGGCCATGAACATCTGGTGGCGTTCGTCACCGAGCAGGTGTTCTTCGGGGCCGTCGGTGGGCTGGGCCTCGCTCATCAGCTTCGCGCGCCGCTTCCGGGCGCGAAGGCAGTTGATGCTCGAGTTGACGAGGATGCGATGCAGCCAGGTGCTGCAAGCGGCTTTGCCGTCGAAGCGCACGTTCTGCGAGAAGAGGCGGATGAAGACCTCTTGCACGACGTCTTCGGCCTCGTCGGCGTCCTGCAGAATGCGGCGGGCGACCGCCAGCGCGCGCTTCCGGTGTTGGGCATACAGGTCGTCGATGGGGGGAAGGGCGGCCGAAGCATCCATTCCTCTTTCAACGGGCGGGCGGCCCGCGCGATCTACTCGTCCTGGTTGCCGGTAAGTCCCCAGTCTTTCAGGCGCTTGAACAACGTCGACCGGGCGACCCCGAGCTCTTTGGCCACCCGCTCGCGGTTGTCCTTGAAGCGCTGCAGGTAGATTTCGACGATTCGCCGTTCGAGCGAGTCAAGCATCTGCACCAGCGTCGTGCCGGGCGGGAAGTCGGGCAGCTGCACGTCCTTGTTCACCTTTGCCTGCACGTCGAAGCTGATGTCGGTGTTGTCGATCATCGCGCCTTTGCGAAGCAGCAGCGCGCGGTGGATGACGTTGCGAAGCTCGCGGATGTTGCCGGGCCAGCTGTGGCCTTCGAGCTTCTGAACCGCCGCCGGGGTGAGCCGCACCTGCTGGCCTTTGGGCGAGAAGGCCTTGAGGAAATGATCCGCGATGTTGGCGAGGTCTGACATCCGCGCGCGCAGCGGCGGCAGCGTGAGCGGGATGACGCAGAGCCGGTAGTACAGGTCTTCGCGGAAGGCGCCCGACTTTGCCGCGCCGAGAAGGTCGCGGTTGGTGGCGGCGACGATGCGAACGTCGACGTTGATGGGCTTGCTGGCGCCGACGCGTTTGATTTCGCCCGACTCGAGCGCGCGCAGCATCTTCGCCTGAAGGTCCAGCGGAAGCTCACCAATCTCGTCGAGGAACAACGTGCCGCCGTCGGCCTCTTCGAAGGCGCCTTTGCGCGCGTTCGCGGCGCCGGTGAACGCGCCCTTCTCGTGGCCGAAGAGCTCGGACTCGATCAGCTCTTTGCTGATCGCCGCGCAGTTGACCGGAATGAAGGGCTGTTCGTGCCGGGCAGAACGGGCGTGCACCGCGCGGGCGACGAGCTCTTTGCCCGTGCCCGACTCGCCGAAGATCGCCACCGCCGCCGTCGATGGAGCGACCCGTTCGATCAGCTCGGCCAGCTGCCGCACCGACGGATCATTGCCGATGATGCCCTGGTACACGCCGCTGCGAATGTCGCCACCCTGCGGCTCGAGCACGAGCTCGACCTCACCGATGCGCAACATCGTGAACAGCGGCACCTCGACTTCGTAGATGCGCGCGTTGCCCAGCCAGGTGCCGTTGGTCGACTGGCGGTCGGAAAGAAGGAAGCCCGACTCGTGCCGCGTCACTTTGAGGTGACGGCCCGAAATGAACTTGTCGTTGAGGATGAGGTCGTTTCCGTCATCCTTGCCGACGGTGAACGTCTCAGCCTGCAGCTTGTGCACCTTTTCGTTGTGGCCCTGCCGCACGCGAACCTGCGCGGGCATCTTCCGGTGCTCCGTCTTCGGAGCGACCTCGGTGCGGTTGCTGCCCACTTCCGTCGCATCGCGCTCGACCTGCGCGCGCGCGCGGAACACGGCTCGCCACTGGCCGAGGGTCAGGTCGGCGCCATCGGGCAGCGCGGCCTTCATCTCTTTCCTGCCCGAGACCAGCGTGCCGTTGCCCGACAGGTCTTCCATCGTGCAGGTGTCGCCGACCATCGTGAGCGCGACTTGCTGACGCGAGACTTCCGGGTCGGGGATCACGACGTCACAGCTCTCACCGCGGCCAAGCACGGTGCGCGCCCCATCGACGCTGAACCGCAACACTTCTTCCCCCCGGCGAAAAAACACGAGCTCGGCCATGTGCCGCGGCCTAACACGGCCCCGCCGAACCTCTCAATCACCACGACGCGCGCGTGCCCGGCCCAGGGGCCTTCTCACAGGGCGCGCAGAGGTGGGTTTCGTCCGGTCGGCGGATGTGGACAAATGTCGATCGGCCCCACAGTCGCCCCGTCGATGCGAGATTCCGGGCAGGCGGTGGTCGAGACCGCAATCACCTTGCCGCTGACGGTCTTCCTCGTGCTGGGGACGATTCAGCTGTTCATGATGCTGCAGGGTCGGCTGATGGCCGAGCACGCGGCGTTCAAGGCAGTGCGCACGGGGGTCGTGAAGCACGGTGACTGCGACGCGATGACGCACGCGGCGATCGCAGCCCTGCTGCCGAGCTTCACGACGTACCTGGGCCGCGGCACCCCGGGGTCCACCCCCGAAGACAAGCTGGTGAACGCTTTTCGCGCGCGCACGGCGGGGATGCCGTTTCAGAACCGCTTCGAGCCGGGGTTGGACAACGGGCACGACCGGCCGATCGTCTGGATCTACCGCGAGCGCCCGCTGACCACCGATGTCACCGCGCAGTCCGAGCAGGACTTCGATGATCCGAACGGCGGCGGCTACCGGCTCGAAGTGCGGCTCGTGTACTGGTTCCCGCTGCGCGTGCCTTTCGCGAACTGGGTGATGTCGTCGATGTTTCGCGCGGCGTTCGGCCTGGGGAATCGCGTCGGGCTCGTCGACCCCGTGATGCCGGTGACGACCGCGAAGTGGCAGGCGGTGCCGGGGCTCACGCTGGGCCCGCTGGCCGGCGAGTTCATCACCCGCTTCAACCTGCGCCAGTGGAGCTTCCCCATCACCACGTCGTACGCGATGCGAATGATGACGCCGCCGCGCCCGAAATTTTTCGCCACCCAGAACTGCCCGCCGGCTCCGTGAGAACCGTTCATCCCCGCGGGCAGAACCTGCTGCTCTTCGCGCTCACCCTGCTGCTGATGGTGTTGTTCGTGACGATGACCCTGGGCATCGCGTCGCGCGTTCGCGAGAACCACGAGCTGCAGACACTGGCCGACGTGTCCGCGTATTCGAACGCAGTGGTGAACGCGCGCGCGTACAACGACATCGCGATTCTCAACCGGCTGCAGGTCAGCTACTGGGTCGCGCTGACGGCGGATCAAAGCCTGATCAGCTGGACGGCGTACGCCCGGGCGCTGCTGAACGCAGCCGACAAGGAATTGACGACGTTGGCCGGCAATGCCGACGGTTGCGCGGCGAACAACGACGAGGCGGGGAACGCGCGGTCGCAGCTGCTCGGGTTGCGCGCGACACTGGTGAACCCGTCGTGGGTGACCGACGACATCGCGGCCGGGCAGGAATCGAAACAGATGCAGGGGATGATCGCGGCGCTTCGCGAAGAGACGCGCGACGACGCGGCCGGGCCGAACGGGATGACGCGCCGGGTGAACGAAGAGCGCCAGCAGCAGAACATCGCCCAGGCGATCGTCGCGAACGCCGGCCTCATTCCCGGCACCGTCAACGTGATCGCTGGCCCGTCGCCGTCGTCGTCGCAAGGGCCGCAAGCGGTCAGCCGGCGCGAAGTGTCTTGCGAGGACGCGGCGGCGGGCGACTACGCGGGGCCGCATCGCGGCGGCGGCGGGGGCTCGGGCCTGTGCGGCCGCAGACAGTGGAATGACAACATGCTGCACGCGGCGCTGGGCACGCGCGGCGACCCGTTCACGCGCTTCCGGGGCGAGGTGCCGTCGGCGGTGCAGGGCATCTTCAACACGATCACGTCGTCGAACAGCCAGGTCACGTTCGCGCCTTCGGCCCCGGTCGGCAGCGCCTACTTCAGCGCGGGCATGAACCACGGCGCGTCGCCAACGACGGACATCGCGTTTGCCGACGACGACGGCGCGCTGCTGATCACCGCGGGCGATTCTGCGGGCGGCTGCTCGCGCACCGTCACGTCGGCGGCGAGATCGTGGCTGCGGTCGACGCACCTCGACGACGACTCGGACACCCACGGGTACCAGCCGGCCGATGTCGTGATTCCCGACGCGCCCGACGTGAACCACACGATGGGAAGCTGCGCGCCAGCCTGCCCCAGCGTCTGGGTGCGGGCGGTGATGTTCTTGCCGAACGGTGGCGTGTCGAACGGTGATTCGCCCGACGCGTACGGCCAGCCGAAGAACTACGCAGCGATCGAACGCAACTACGGCCACAAGAAGATGGCACGCCCTTGGGAACTCGACTTCCGGTTCTTCTTCAGGGGCACCGCCGGCACCCGCTTCGACAACCGCGGCGAAGAGCTGCACGGCGCGTTCGCGGGAAGGCTGACGGATCGCGCGGTCGCGCTCGCTGCGGGCATGACGTATTACCACCGCAAGGGTTCGGCCTCTCGCGCCACCTGGCGCGAGCACCCGAACCTGCTCAACCCCTTCTGGAGGGCGACCCTCGTCTCGACCGATGTGGATCGCGACCCGGCGGCACCCGCTGGTAGCTGGCAAGACGTGGCGGACGTGAAGACGTCGCTCTACAAGCCCGAGTACGCATGGCAGCGCGAGGCGTACGAAAAGCTGGTGGTCAACGGCGGCTTCAAGGGGCTGCATTGAAAGGCCAGGCGACGGTCGAGCTCGCGTTGGGGCTCCTGGTGTTCGTCACCGTGCTGCTCTTCGGCATTCACTTCGCCGAGGTCGGCTGGCTGTCGCTGAAGGTGCAGGAAGCGGGGACGTTCGCGGTGTGGGAAGCGACCGGCCGCCGCACGCAAGACCTGAAGGGCCATTCGATGGCGCCGTTGAACCAGCTGCTGACGTCCAGCGGTGGGCTCGGCCTCGCCGTCACGAACCGGTACGAAGATTTCAACGGGCTGGGCAGCGTGACGGGGGCCCCCATCATCGCGGCGGCGCTCGTGCGCGGCTCGAGCCTAAAGGCCAACTGTGTTCCAGATTCTTCGCTGTCGTTCGCGCCCACCACGACCGCGGCGCGCGTGTACTTCGACGAAGGTGGCCTGTCGTGCCAGGTCGAGGCGCGCCTCGATGCGATTCGGATTCCGACGCAGTTCCTGCAGAACGACGCCGAAGGGTTCTTCAAGGCCGACCCCATCAAGCCCGGGCCGTACCGCTTCTGCGCGGTGGGCGGGCGCGACAACAACGGCTGCCGCGGGCGGCTCTCGATTCTCACCAATGACTGGGGCCTCGCGGGCAACGCGACGGGCGATAACCAGAGCGCCAGCTGCCGCATCGGCAGCGCCTGCACCAACCAGACATATCGCGACGCCGTGCAGTCGATGTGGGTCGGCGGTGGCACGGCAGGCCGAACGTTTGCCGAACGCCACGCAGGCTCGGCGCCGACGAGCGCGATGGACTTCCACTTCAGCTACGCCGGCATGGAATTCAACTACTTCACCAACCTCGCCGACGAAGGCGGCAACACGCAGTACAAGACAGGCGGCCCGGGCCTCGGCCTCGTCCCCGACTCGACGCTGCACAACTGCTTCCTGGGCAAGGCGGGGTGCCCATGAAGGTCGCTGGGCTGCTGCTCTGTCTGCTCGCGACCCGCGCCGTCGCGTTCGAGTGGGACGTGCCGGGCCTCGTCTCGTGGGCCGAGGTGGGCGAGCAGATTCAGGCGAACGGCATGCCGATGAAGATCTTCATCGCGCGCAGCAAGTGGAAGCCTTTGCCCCTGCTGAGGCAGTACCAGGAACGGTTCTCGAAAGAAGGGCTGTACGTGCCGCCGGTGCCGCTGGACCTCACGGGCCTCGCGCTTCCGCGGGTCACCGCGCTCGACACCGTTTCCCTGTGGTCGTACCTCGTCTACGCGTGGCCCGAGAAAGACGGCACGACGACGCTGGTGATGGGAGCCGCCGACTTGAAGGGCCGGCAGGCAGGGCAAATCGCCGGTGGTTTTCCGGCCCCCGTGTTTCCAGGCAGCAAGGCGACCTTCGCTTCGAACGTCGAGTTCGCGCGCACGCTGTCGTTTCTGGCGCCGGCGACCGAGTCCGAGGTCGTCGACTTCTACCGCCAGACGTTGCCGTCGGGCGGGTGGAAAGAAAGGGAACGCGGCAGCTTCGTGAAAGACGGGCGGCTGATTCGAATGCTGGGCCGCCCGGAAGGAAAAGCGACGCGGGTGGTGCTGGTCGAAGAGGCCGACCTTCCCGCTACCGGGCTGCAGCCGCCGCCGCAGCCGTCTTCGACAGATCGGTGACGACGCGGTTCGAGACTTCGTAGACCGCCTCGCGCAGCGCCTCACCCATCGCCTGCGCCACTGCCGCGCCTTCGTCGACCGCCTTGCCTTCCGCAATCGGCTTCTCGACGACCAGCGTCTGCTGCAGCGAGACGACGCGCTCGTCGCTGAGCGCGAAAGACACCTTCACCCGGCTGACGTGGGTCGGCGTCTTCACCTCTTCGAAGTTGATCAGCTCGACGTCGAGCGTCGGCCCGGCGCCGCGCTGGACGCTGCGAAGGCCCTGTTCCTCGAACAGCACGCGCTGCAACGACCGTCGCAGGTACTGCTCGGGTTTCTCCGTCCACCAGCGGTCGTCGTAGAAGCCGACCTCGTGATCCGACTGGCGGTACATGATGCGTTCGCCAATCGAGACGCCCGAGGTGATTCGGCCCAGGCGAAGCTCGGCGTTGGTGCCGTTCGCGTCCGTCTTCGTCACGATCGCCGGCAGGTCGGGGTTGAAGTAGCGCCGCATGGGCACGTCGCCCTTCGAGAAGAGGGCGCACCCAGGCAGGACGAAGAAAAGAAGACCGGTCATCAACAGGCGAATCACTTGGACACCCTCCGCGCGCGACCCTTGATCAGCATGTCGGGATCCAGCTCGAGCGCGTCGGCGAGACGCTGAACGGATTGGGCCGCTCCCTGGACGTCGCGAAGCGCGTCTTCCATGGCTGGCCCGACGTGGTTGGCATTGGTCGCCATGCTGCCGAGCGCTTCCGACGTGCGCTGGACGCTGGCGACGAGACCCTTCTCGTTGTTCACCTTGCCGAGCACCTGGTTCATCCCGGTGACCGCGGCGTTGATGTTCTTCAAGGTGGCCTGGGCCTCGGACGACAGCCCCTTCGGGTCGATGGCGACGATGGCGGTGTTCACCTGGCCGAGCACCGTGTTGATCGACGTCAAAGTCTCGGCAAGCTTTTGCGGAAGGTTGATGTTCTCGATTCCGGTGAGAATCGTGCTGACGCGGGTGAGCACGAGCAGCAGCTGGGTGGCGAGCTCGGGGAAGCGATCGACGGCCGAGACCACCGAGTCTTCGAGGTTCTTCATCATCGAGGCGACCGCGGGGATGTAGTTCACAGGAACTTCGAAGGGCAGCTCGATGGGCGGATTCTGCTTCTCGTCGAAGAAGTCGAGCTGAATGAACTTCACGCCCGTGATTCCGGCCGAAGCCAGCTGCACGCGAAGGTCGGAAGGGATGACCAGCTTCGTGTTGGTGCCCGCGCCTTTCACTGCTGCGAGGCCCAGCGAGTTCAGCGTCTTCACGCCGAGCTCATAGGTGACTTCGACGTGGCGCTTGTTTCCGGCCAGCGCGATCTCGGACACGTTGCCGATGCTCACGCCACGGAACTTCACCGGCGAGCCGATTTCCAGGCCTTGCACCGATTCGTCGAAGTACGTCTTGTAGGGCACGGTCTCTTTCTTCAGCGATCGGCCGCCAAAGAAGATGATCGTGCCGATGATGGCAGCGATGCCCACCGTCATGAAGAGGCCGAGCTTCCAGTGATTCGTAGGGGTACTCATTGTCTTTCCTAGGGTGCCGTGGGGGCGGGCGGCGGGATTTCTTGGGCTGAGGGCTGGCGGTTGAAGAAGCCGCGGACGCGCGGGTCGGGCGAGTGGTCACGAAGCTCACGCGGGTCGCCGCGGGCGATGATGCTCTTGGTGACCTTGTCCAACATGATGCAGTTCTTTCCGATGGCGAAGATGCTCTCGAGCTCGTGGGTCACGAGCACCACCGTGAGGCCCAGCGAACGGTTGAGCGACAAGATGAGCTCGTCGAGCTCGACGGCGCTGACGGGGTCGAGGCCGGCAGAAGGCTCGTCGAGGAAGATGAGGCTCGGCTCGAGCACCATCGCGCGCGCAATCGCGGCGCGCTTCTTCATGCCGCCCGACAGCTCGGAAGGCAACTTGTCCTCGGCATCGGTGAGGCCGACGAGGCGAAGCTTGGCGCGAACGATCGCGTTGATCGCGTCGGGGGGAAGATCCGTCCACTGGTCCAGCGGAAGGGCAAGGTTCTCGCCCACCGTCATCGAGCCGAACAACGCGCCCGACTGAAACATCACCCCGTACGGCGGGCGTCCCACCTCGAGATACGCCTCGCGCGTTCCGTTGATTTCGATGGTGCCCGACATCGGCTCTTCGAGGCCAATCAAGTAGCGCAGCATCGTCGACTTGCCGCAGCCCGAGCCCCCCAGGATGACGAAGATGTCGCCCTGCCGCACTTCGAAGCTCGCGTCCTTGAGCAGGACAGTGGTGTCCCAGCCCATGGTCAGCCCGGACACCTTGATCAGAGGGTCGGTCACAGGTCGAACGCGTGGAAGAAGATGGTGAAGCCCGCATCGACGAGGATCAGGGCGAAGAGAATCGACACGACGGAAGAGGTGGTGCGCTTGCCGACGCCTTCCGCGCCGCCAGAGGTCGACAGGCCCTGCTGGCACGAGATGAGCGCGATGACGAGAGCGAAGAAGACCGCCTTGATCATGCCCGAGAAGATGTCCCACGCGTCCAGCGCCTTCTGCGTTTCCGTCAGGTAGCCGACCACGGTGAGGTCGAGGGTCGTCACGCCGACCGTGAGGCCGCCCAGGATGCCGACCGCGTCACCAATCAGGGTGAGCAGCGGAAGCACGAGCATGAGCGCGATGGTGCGCGGCAAAACGAGGTAGCGCATCGGGCCGAAGCCCATGGTGCGAAGGGCGTCGATTTCTTCCGACACCTTCATCGAGCCGATTTCAGCGGCGAACGCAGCGCCCGAACGGCCGCAGAGAATGATCGCCGTCATCAGCGGGCCGAGCTCGCGGCAGACGGAAAGGCCGACGAGGTCGGCGACGAAGATGTTGGCGCCGAACTGCTTCAGCTGCACGGCGCCTTGAAACGCCATCACGAAGCCGACGAGGAAGTTGATCAGGACGACGATTGGCACCGCGTCGGCGCCCGTCTTTTCCATCGTCGGGGTGACGTCTTTCCAGTTCGCGGTGCCGGGGCGGGCAATCACGCCGACCATCGCCAGCATCGCCTGGCCGAAGAACCCGAAGACCTGTTGGAACTCGCCGAGGATGTTGAGGGTGCTGGTGCCGACCTGCTCGAGCATGCTGCGGGCGCGGCGTTTGGCCCGGCGGCCGACGCGCACGTCGCCGCGGTACAGGTGGATGATTTCCTGAATCTGGTCGGCGGCCCCGACGAACTCGGCCTTCGCGCCGCGGCGGTGAAGGTCGGCGCGCAGCTGAACGAGCAGGGCCATCGAGCCCCCGTCGACCTGCTTCACCTTCGACATGTCGAAGTCGACGCGCTGCCCTTCGCCCACTCCCGCGAGGTTCTGGCTCAAATCGGACCAGAGCTGGCCGGTTTCGGCAAAGGTGAGAACGCCCGCGAGCTCGAGAGATCTGCTCTGGGCGCCGCTCTCGATGGCGTTCAGGGCGTATTGGGTACCGGGCATTGCGCCGACCTTCAGCAACAAGCGCGCCGACCCGTATGTGGCGTCGTTGCTTGGTAGGTAAGCCCCCGCCGATATTCACGAGCGTGGCACTTCTGCACACGGGGCGAAACGCCTCAAAGGCCGTCGACGGAAGCGCGAAGCTCGGCCGCGAAATCACCCCGGACGCGGATCAAGTTTTGGAAGGCGGTTGATGGTTTCGGAAGGATGAGCGTGCCAACGGGTGCCTTCGTCTCGCCGGCGATGTCAGCGCCGGTGAGGTCGAGCTGCTGGTGCTTGAGGTAGACGACGCGGTCGGGTTCCTGAATGGCAGGAGCCTGGGAAAGGACGAGAAGAAGGGGAAGGATCATGGCGGCTGCAACGCCGCCGCGATGTGCGTGGTTCCGCGGCTACCGGAAGTTCGGCTTGCCCAGGAACCCGGTGAGCCGGCCCATGCGCCAGTTCGGATCTTTCGGGTCGCCACCGACGGCCGACAGCGCGCTGCCGATGAGGCCGAGGCGCTTTTGAAACTCGGGGTCGGGCTTGAAGCGAATCTCGAGGTTGGGCTCGGAGTAGGCGAGCACCTTGGCAAGCTTCAGCGTGCCCGAGATGCCGACCTCGAGGTCCGCGCTCTTGCCCTTGAATTCCTCGACGGTGCCGACGCCCTTCTCGAACTTCACTTTTCCCGAGAGGTCACCGAGCACGATCTTCGGCAGGTCGAGCGGCGTCGGCTCGGCCCCGTACATCGGGATGACGATGTTCGCGGTGCCGCCGTTGATCGCCACGCCGCGGGTCTCGAGGGTGATGGTGCCGGAGGCCGCGCCCAGGTCGGGCTCGGAAGGCCCGCCGCCGACGGACACACGGGGCATCGTCAGCGCGGCGCTCAAGTCGATGGTGCCCGCGAAGTCGATGCCGGAAAACGCCTTCAGGTTTCCCTTCGAGAGGTCGATGTCGTCGGCGTCGATCTTCACGCTGATGTTGCTCAGGCCGCCGGCCTTTGCCGAAACCGAGCCGCCGAACGCCTTTGCCGACACGGCGATGCCCGGGGGAAACAGGGCGGGGCCCACCGACACCGCGTCCAGCTGCAGTGACTCGGGCGGCACTTCTTCCGGCAAGCCCGTGGGCTTCTTGCTGATCTTCACGTCGCTGGCGCGCAGCGAGAAGAAGCCCGGGCCCAGCGAGCCAATCTTCACCACGTAGCCCGCGTTGTCGGCCTCGACCCGAACGCGTTCTTTCAGCGTGTCGTAGGGGAACGTCAGGAAGAACGCGACGACCAGCGCGAACGACGCGAACATGCTGTACAGCCCGATGCGCTTCCACAGCGCCGTCTTTTTCTCTTCGGCCATGGGCTAGTTCTTCAAGTGGTAGGTCGCGACCAGCACCCACGCGGTGAGGGTCTCTTCCTTCACGCGCGGCTCGAGGCGCAGGTACTTCACCTTCACCACGCCGGGGCCCGCTTCGATCGTGCTCAGGAAGTCGACCAGGCGGTTGAGTGGAACATCGGTGAGGGTGAACTCGGCCGCGCTCTCGACGATCTTGTCGCCTTCGAGCGTGACGTCGGCCTTCGGGTTGATGGTCGGAATCGTGAGCCCGGCCTTGTTCCCCTTCTCTTCGATGTAGCTGATCAGGCGGATGTTGCTCGAGGCGAGGCGTTGTTCCATCGCTTCCTGAACGCCCTTGGCGTCGCGGTACGTGGCGGCGAGCTCCTGCACTTCGTCGAGGCGGGCAATCTTGTTCTGCGTGCGCTTGCGAATGGCGTCCGCGCTGCTCGAGAAGCTCCACGTCACCAT